>NZ_MTEG01000053.1:0-13783 GCF_002108615.1 Klebsiella sp. YJ | reverse complement strand
GCTGAATTCACTATCGGCGAAGGTGAGTTGATGGCTCATGATGTCCCTCTGGGATGCGCTCCGGATGAATATGATGATCTCATATCAGGAACTTGTTCGCACCTTCCATAACATGTTCGGCGGATTGAAAATTTAAAAAAAAAGCCGGAAAAATCACGTAACTTAAAGTTTTTCCGGCTTGAATTTTTTGATCCTGACTCTATATTATCGCTCTAAGAATAGCACGTATATCCGTACCCGATACGGTTACCGGATTGGTGGATAGACAGGCATCTTGTAAAGCGGCTGTAATCATGGCATTTTCAGCAGTCATTACCTGTTCGCGAGCGATATTTAATGCGCTAAGGTTGTCCACGACATTAACCTGCTTCATGAGATTGTGCAGATGGGTGATTAGACTCGTAACACAATATTCATCCGCCGACTGGAAGTTTGCCAGTCCACACAGTTTACTTAACCGTGCATATTTTGCACGAACGGCGAAATCACGACTGTTGAACTGGATCACATGACGCAGCAACAGGGCGTTGGCAAGCCCATGGGGAATATGCAGTTGACCACCCAGTTGATGGGCGATGGCATGGTTCATTCCCAGTCCTGCCTGGCTGAAGGCGATACCGGCTAGTGTGGAAGCGTTATGCATCCGGGTACGGGCCTCCAGTTCATTACCGTCCCGATATACGACGGGCAGGCAACCGATGACCAGTTGTGCTGCTTTTTCCGCCAGTGCATCAGTAAAGTCCGTAGCGCCTTTGGCCACATATGCCTCAAGTGCATGCGTCAGTACGTCAAGTCCGGTATTGGCTGTTACTGCCGGTGGTACGCTCAACACCAGCCGCGGTTCAAGAAGCGCTATATCAGGATAAAGACTGTCATCAAACAACGGATACTTTATCCTGCTGGCCGGATCGCTGATAACGCTGGCGCTGGTGACTTCAGAGCCCGTACCACTGGTAGTGGGGATTGCAACGAAGTTCTCAATCTTTATGCCAAGCCTGCGACCAAAGAATATCATTGCCTTCGCTGAATCCAGTGCCGACCCACCGCCGAAACCGATCACTACCTCCGGCTTTATTGCGCTCATCGCCTCGATACCTGCTACCACTGTAGCGATAGGCGGATCGGGGATGATATCGCTAAACAGAGCGACAGTGTTGTCCTCATGGATATTGTCGGTGACCATTTTCAGATTGGGGCTACCAGCCAGAAAACCATCGCAGACGATCCAGATCTTTTTACCGTGAAGCGTTCTGAGCCAGGATAAACTGTCGGCTCCGCTATACACCCGCGTTTTTACCGTGAACAGGGACATCTTCACATCCTCCACTTAGCGGATGGAAAATCCATTAGTCAGTACACAACGGCGTTTACGGGCGAAGCTCCGTGCAGATGTTGTCCCCTCGCCAGTGGGAGTTGCAATAGTAAAGGTGGTAAAACCCTCAGCCTCAATGCCCAGCCCAGCATAAGAAGGGCCATTTTTCACAAATATTGAAGTTTGCATGGTCTTCGCGGCCAGGTTCAGACGGGAAACATTCTGCGAATGCATTATGGCTGTATGGTGCTGATCGTTTTCCACTTTCAGCGCCAGTGCCAGCCCTGTCTCAAAATCCCTGACCCGCACAACAGGCAGAACCGGCATCAATTGTTCGACCATCACCAGCGGATCGTCCTGCTCCACTTCCACAATAATCAGTCGCGGTGCCGTTGATGTGTTCAGATCAGCAGCCTGCAGGATCACTGCCGGGCTTTTGCCTACCAGTTTCTTGTTTGCTTCTCCTTTGTCATTGATAACGACCTGGCGCAGTCTGGCAATATCACCGGGTGTTTTTACCAGAAAGGCATCGTTTTTCTGCATATTTTCTACGAGGCGATCGGCGATGCTATCGACCACGATGACGCATTTTTCGGCGATGCAAAGGACGTTATGATCGAAAGAGGCACCATCAACGATATCTTTGGCAGCTTTGACCGGACAGGCAGTTTCATCCACCAGTACAGGGGGGTTACCTGGGCCGGCACCGATAACTTTTTTACCGGTTTTCATGGCCATATTGACAATTGCCGGGCCGCCTGTAACCACAAGCAGAGCAATGCGCGGATCTGACATCATTTCGCGAGTGGCGTCAAAGGTGGGCTCTGCGACGGTGGTAACCAGATTCCGGATCCCGCTTACCCGATAAATGATGTCTTCGATTTTTTCAATAAGCCACAAAGATACCTTCTTTGCGCCAGGATGGGGGCTGAAGTAGACAGCATTACCAGCGGCCAGCATACTGATGGTGTTGTTAATGATAGTTTCGGTCGGATTGGTGCTGGGGGCGATAGCGCCAATGACTCCAAAGGGGGAAAGTTCGAACAAAACCATGCCACCATCGCCAGTCAGGGCGCTTGTGGTCAAATCCTCAATCCCTGGAGTATTATTCAGTGCCGCAGTATTTTTACTGATTTTGTCGAGTGCATTACCCATGCCGGTTTCTTCTGCGGCGCGTTCGGACATCTCTTTGATCCAGGGTGCCAGCTCTTCCTTCAGGGCAGTAATAATCCTGGTTCGAAGTGCCAGAGGTTCTGCCAAGTATTTTTTATAGGCATCGTAGCTGGCAGTGATAGCATCTTCCACACGAGCGAAGATAGTGTGCTGAATATTTCCAGGGGCAGTAGCGATCCCTGTCAGATTATCAGCAAGAATAGTGCGGATCATATTCTCCAGTTCAGTGGTATTCATTTTTGACTCCCTGATTTAAGGCTGTCGACAGCCCGTAATGCAATAAGATGATTTTTTTCAGCGGATGCGCCGCTAATTCCGACCCCACCGATCACTTTTCCCGCACAATTCACGACACAACCTCCGCGGGAGGTATCAATCCCGCCAATGACGTTATGTGGTGTGGGGTCAATGATCTGTTTATTATCTTTAGCGAAACGTACCGCGGCTTCGGCCGCAAGCTCGGCGACAGCAATATCTTCTGCCGATGCACCCGGCATGCGGTAAGTCAGAACACATTCGCCTTTTTCGTCACACAAGGTGATAACTACCATGGCGCTTTGCTGCCACGCCTCCGCCAGAACAGTATCGATAATGTTTTTCAACTGCTCTGAACTGAAAATGTGCTTACTGAAGTTTTCCGATGGCGAAAGTGACTGAGGGTACTGGCGGATAACTTCGCCGACGGCCTCCTCCAGCAATATGCGATGCTCTCTGATAAGGGATGCTATATCCTGTTCTGGCATAGCTCTGTTTCTCCTGTAACAGCCGACCGAGGCTAAAACCGATCGATGGTATCGACGATGCCGACGATGGCCAGATCAATGGCCTGATTTGGTTCCGGAAAGATCTTTCTGGCTGAAGAGCCACGGCTGACCAGAACCAGCTCTCCTTCGCCTGCTCCCATAGAATCCACAGCAACCTCCTGGGTGTTTTCCTGGAAATGCGGTGTGGAGCCGTCCAGATTAACTAAAGTAACGACCATCAATTTTTTACCTGTCAGGGATGCAGATTTTTGCGTCGACACCACTGACCCTACGACTTTCGCCAGTTGCATTGCGTTACTCCTGCCATATTAGTTTGATGTTCTGTCTTTCCATTACTTCCCGAGCGAGGGCGGTAATCAGCGTCTGCTTTTCCAGTAAAACCCAGCAATCGCGCCAGTGAATAACGCTGGCATAGCTGAGGCCAGCTGCAGTTGCCAGTTGCACCGGTGTACTCAGATGGTCAGTGAGTGTGACCGGAAGGCGGCGTAACTCTCGCAGTGGCAGTGCGGTCAGTAATTGCTGGTGGATCTGAAGGTGTAACCGTACGCCATATGCCCATGCTTCCAGGACAGTTGCCACTGCCGGGTGGTGGTGATCATAGGCAACCAGACTCTGAATAAAAGCCAGATCTGGTAAGGGCAATATCAGTTGTGCATTATGCAAATAAACCGTTTTTGATAAGCCTGCCGCTAGCTCGGCCTGGGTCACCCGTAAACTCCGGCTTTCTCTTTCCTGTAAAAGTGTAATGACCCTTGAGACGATCATGTCCAGCATAGGCACACCTGCATTAGCGTTTTGTCAGGAGAAGTCTTGCCACTGCCTGGCCTCCATCAATACCGGCAGCATTCGCTTCATCAGTATCAATATGCATTTCAAGACGCATATCCTCAGCGACCCGGATACAGACATCATCAAAAATCAGTTTTCGATCGGTGCCTTCAATCCCGACTTTCACGGTTTCTCCTTGTGTTACGCCAAATATCGCAGCGTCCAATGGCGACATATGAATATGTCTGCGAGCGATGATGACTCCCTCGGTGAGATTAATTTCTCCGATCTCGCTTTTCAGCGTGACAGAGGCACTTCCTGTCAGATCACCTGACAGGCGGAGTGGCGCCGTCAGGCCAATTTGTCTGGCATCGGTGTACGAGATTTCCACCTGTGTTTGTCCCCGCAACGGCCCCAGTATACGTACGTTTTTCAACTGACCTCGTGGACCGATTAAGGAAACGGTCTGCTCTGCCGCAAATTGCCCGGGCTGACCAAGGGGCTTTTTAATTTTTAGAGTCTGTCCAGGAAACAGACTCTGGTAATCTTTTGCCGACAAATGAACATGCCGGTTTGATATACCCAGCGGAATCGTTCGTTGCCGCATCTGCGCAATTACCTGACCGGTCAGTTTTGTGATCAGATCGTGATCCATTGATTTACCTCAATATCGATTTCTGATTGTGAATACATCTACTGCGTGGCTGGCCTTTATGCCGCGGACATGAAGGATCTCCACAGATTTTGCATGTCACCAGTAATTCTGCTGTTATGGCGACAGCCTGTTTTCTCTCTCTTGTCTGTTGGCTACCCGCATCTGCAGTTTCATCATCAGGTTTCACCTGAGTATGAAACTGATGCAGAGATATTCCGGGTTTGACATGCTGCACAACGGCAACGGTTCCCGCTGACGCTGTCGGAATATCGTGGTCAGTAGCGATATCTCCCGTGGCCGGAAATGCTTTGACCGTCTCCACAGATTGTTTTTCACCATATTCATCAGGAGGAGACTTTGCTGAAGCGTTCGGTTTACTGATTTCCCCGGCCATTTCCACAGGTTCATTGATAGCATCGACCTGAATGATATTGTCGGTGCTGCCCTCGGCAGCCTGCTTGACCGGGGGCACTGCCTTTTCTGCGTCCGGATCCTCCTGAACGGATTCAGGTCCGGTTGTGGTATGGGCGGCGGATGCCGTGAGGGTAATGGCCGGGAGAGCGGTTGTCTTCTGAACAAGCTCATCTCGGGGCGGTTTAGTTGTTGAAGCCAGTACACTGATTTCTTTCGCTGGCCGGGCAATTGTGGTGCAGGCAACAAATCCCTGATGTGCTCTGGCTGTTTCTTCTCCGGCCGATAGAGCCGTACGCACTGCAGCAACATCGCCTGCAATTTTCACCAGCATCCAGCCAGACCCGATGGTTCTTTCCACGCCGATCAATCTGATCTGGGCGGTTTTCACCATCACATCAGCAACAGTTATCGCCAGAGACATACCCGAGACTTCGATAAGGCCAAGAGAATGTTGCACAAGCTCCCCCTTTTCCTTGTTAATTTTTCACTCTGCCGTTACGGCCTGATAAACAGGCAACAGCGTTTCTACCTCATTATGAGGACGTGGGATGACGTGAGTTGATTTCACCTGGCCCACACCGGCTGCAGCTGCGGAGCCCGCTTCCACCGAAGCTTTTACCGCACCGACATCACCTCGTACCATGACGGTAACCAGGCCGGAACCAATTTTTTCGTAACCCACCAACTGGACGTTTGCCGATTTGACCATGGCATCTGCACCTACGATGGCACCAATCAGTCCATAGGTTTCGATCATTCCAAGCGCATTGTTCATTTCTCTTTTACTCCTGAGTTTCTTGTGTAAAGTTCATCTTCAGCTCCAGTCCCTGCCGGGACTGGAGATAATTATTCCGGCAGAGAAAGGCTTTTTCCCTGGCCCCCTTTGCCTGGCAGAAGTGGCAACCTGGTCAGACCGCGATACAGCGCAGCGCCAAGGCAGGCTCCGAAGATCGGTGCGACGAGAGGTATAATGAAGTAGGGGAATGCACGTCCGCCTGTTAAAGCATTACTACTCCAGCCAGCCAGATAGCTGAACAGACGGGGACCTAAATCCCTTGCCGGATTCAGCGCAAAACCCGTCAGTGCACCGATGGCAACCCCAATCAGGGCCACGGAAATCCCAATCAGTAGCGGTGCCAGCGGACCGCGAGGAACACCGTTGCCGTCGTCGGTCAGCGCCATGATCAGGCACATCAGCGTCAGCGTTCCGATGGTTTCACTGGCAAAAGCCTGAAGCAGATTAATTTCCGGATGGGGAAACGTCGTGAAAATACCCGCCTGTGCAAGGCTGTCCATGCTGCCGCGTTGAATATGGTGTGCCAGTTCATAATCAATAAACAGATTATGGTAAAGCAGGTAGACCACCATGGCTCCGCCAAAAGCGCCCATCATCTGACACAGGATGTAAGGTAAGACCTTATGGGCACTGAAATTGCCGAAAAGCCACAATGCGATAGTGACTGCCGGATTAAGATGCCCTCCGGATATTCCCGCAGTGAGGTAAACGCCGAGTGCGACACTCAGTCCCCAGACAATACAGATCTCCCACAAACCGAAACTGGCGCCAGCCAGTTTCATCGCTGAGAGGCAACTGATACCAAGAAACAGAAAGAGTCCGGTGCCCAGAAATTCGGCAAGGCACTCCTGCTTTAATGTCGGTAAGGTTGTGTTCATAATCGTTTCCTGCAAAAGTTTAAAAAACTACCGGTTACCCGCCGATGACGCAGTCGATTCCAAGGGATGTCACAATGTCTTTATATTTATGCATACGACTTTCTTCCGGTGGTTTTATTTCAATCATGTCGTACGTTCTGCCGAGCAGGTTATATTTATTCTGACCATAGTTGTGATAGGGTAATAAATGTAATCGCGACACATTTTTCATGTGCGTAACAAATCTGGCAATAGCCTCAATACTTTGTTCATCATCATTAAATCCAGGAATTACCGGGATCCGAACGGCGACATTCTTTGCCAGTTTTGAAATTATCAGTGCATTACGTAAAACCGTTTCATTTGGATGCCCCGTAAATTCCTTATGTCGTTCACTATAAAAGGTTTTGATGTCGAGCAATACGAGATCAAGTAACGGAATGACCTTTTCCAGCACAGCCCGGGAGGCTATTCCGGTGGTTTCCATTGCTGTATGCCATCCTCTGGCTTTGCAGGCAGCCAGCAATGCTGCCGCAAATGCTGGCTGAGCCAGTGCCTCGCCACCGGACAATGTAATACCTCCACCTGAGCGGCGGTAATGCGTCTCATCTTTACGCAGTTCGTCTATAACCTCCACCACCGACATTTTCTTACCTGACTGGACCATCGCGCCAGCCGGGCAGACCTCAGCGCAAGCTCCACAATGAATACAGGTATTCCTGTCAATAAGCCCTGGACGTGAGGCATCTATAGCCCCAACGGGGCAGGCGGATACGCAGCGTCCGCAATGGATACAATTGCGTTCGTAGTAAAATATTTCCGGTTCAGTGTGCTGTGATTCCGGATTACTGCACCATTTACATGCCAGATAACAGCCTTTCAGGAATACAATTGTGCGTATGCCCGGACCATCATGTAAGGAGAATTTTTGTATATTAAATACGGTGCCAGTCTGCGCGTAATCAATTTCCGTCATGTCAATGCCTTTATTTCTTTTCTTCATGCAGATGTTCAGCATGTTATTAGCTGGATGTATTTTCCTTGTCTGGAAAAACAAGGAAAATAATCATCATCAGATAACATCCTTGTGTTGAAAAATCCGGCCAGCTGTCAATTAAAAGACATGTTCGGTTCGCAGGATAATATCGTCCTGTACGCTTTTATCCAGTGAGACAAATTGCGCACTGTAACCCGCCACACGCACAACCAGATCACGATATTTTTCTGGTTCTTTTTGTGCTGCCAGCAGTGTATTACGGTCGACCACATTGAACTGAACATGCATGCCTTTCTGATCGAAATAACCACGCAGTAGGGCTGCCAGATGGTGTAATCCCTCATCGCCTTTCAGAGCTGCCGGATGGAATTTCTGATTAAACAGTGTGCCATTAGAGGCCAGGAAGTGATCCAGCTTGGCTACTGAGTTGGCGGCAGCGGTTGGACCTTTTGTATCCATGCCTCTGCTAGGCGATACTCCATCAGGAAGCGGCTGGCCGGCCAGACGTCCATCTGGAGTTGCCCCGACGCTCTCGCCGAGAGCCACATTAGCGGATACCGGATATAAGCCAGCCTGGAATAAACCGCCTCGAGGGTTGGTATATTTTTCTACCTCGTGACAGTAAATTTCAGCACCAGTACGGGCCAGCATATCCACTTCGTCAATGTCATTACCGAATTTGGGGGCGCCATTAATGAGTAACTGACGCACTGCTGTCAGCCCGGCATCAGCCCCTTTGACAGGCTCTGGCGGGTTGTTATTAAGTGAGGTGAGTGCAAGTGCGCCGTTTTCCCCCAGCACTTTCTTCACGGCCTCAAGGACCAGTTCATAGGTTGCGTCCTGTTTCGGCGCGCTTTCAGTTGCTGTAGTATCAGGTTTCTCTATCCCGCCAGAGACACCGAAATTGGCATCTAGTGCTTCTTTCAGATGACCCAGTGATAACTTGCCTTCTTCAAATACCAGACGTTTGATAGCCATCAGCGAGTCGCCCACATTGGCAACGCCGACACCTTGCGGACCCGTGAAGTTATAATGGGCGCCGCCTTCCTGAACACTTTTACCTCGACTGATACAGTCATCCACCATACAGGACAGGAATGGCAGGGGGGCCCGTTCCATATGAGCGAGGTCAACACTGTTATCGGCCATTGCGAGATGATAGACAAAATATTCGTTCTGTTTACGATAAGCTTCAATGATGTCTTCAATACTCTGGAACGACTCCAGCTCACCAGTTTTGGGGCCGAGTTGTTTATCCCCGCAGCGCCCGTTGTTCAGAGTGATTTCCAGTACCTTACTCATGTTATAAAACGCAGCGTCGTGCCAGCCTTCTGTTTTTCCCGGACGTTGAGGTTCGACGCAACCGATGATGCCGTATTCCCGCGCATCTTCCAGGGTCAGGCCACGGTTAATCAATGCAGGGATAACAACTTCATCGTTGTAATAAGCCGGGATCCCCATACCAAGACGACTGACTTCACAGGCCTTCAGTAACAAATCGTCCGGAGATTTTGACCAGACACGTACTGACAGTGAAGGCTCATGCAGACGGACATGGGCGGTAGCCGTCATGGCCATAAAGGACAGTCTGTTTGTGGCGTCCTGTCCACCGCTGGTTTGACCGCCAACGATCAGGTTCTGGAACATCGGATAGCCACCAAAACCTTTGGTCGAGCCTTCATCACGAACCTTGTTAACGTCGTTGAACTTGAGCCACAGACAGTCCAGCAGTTCCTGCGCCTGTTCCTCGCTCAGGGAACTGTCTTTTTCCAGGTAAGGGTACATGTACTGATCGAAACGCGCTGGGGAGATAGAATGCCCGTTGGATTCAAGTTGAATAATGGCATGGGCAAACCAGAATGACTGGCAGGCTTCATAGAAATTACTTGCACCATTTTCAGGTACTTTTTCACAGATTTCAGCAATCTTCAGCAGCTCTTTTTTACGGACTGGTGAGGCCTGTTCCGCGAGAATACGGGCTTTGACCGCGTAACGATGTGCAAAATTGATTGCTGCTTTACAGGAAATAATGACCGCCTTGTAGAACGATTCTTTTTTCAGAAAAGCTGGATCTTTTTTATCAGCACTGGCCATTGCTGCAACAACATCCTGAATGATGCCTTTGTATCCACGAGCGAGAACACGCGAGTAGTCCACTGCTATATGACCGACGCCATTAAAGTAATAGTTGCCGACCGTGAAGACATTTTCTGCCATACAATCAAGCGTTTCAGGCAACATATAGGATGTAGCCAGTTCATTCGTCGTTTTTCCCCGCCAGTAGCCAAATAGGCTATCCAGTTGCTGTTTCGCTTCATCGGTTATGGTAAAACGGTCGCCTTTACGCAGATTCAAACGATCGAATTCATCCTGAAGCCAGCTATTTGAGTACTCCGGGTAAATTTGTGTGGAATGAGGAGTGACCGTCAGACTACCAACGATTAGTTCACCTGCCCGGATGGTGACTGGCAATTCCGCAAGGATCTTTTCAAGCGCTTTGGCGCGACGGATGATCATGGGCAGGGATTCCGTTTCCTTGTAGGACTCGGTGATCAGGCGGGCACGATCTGTCTCAATGCAGGGGGTCGTATCAAGGATTTGTTCCCGTAAGGCACGAATTCGGTCAGTTGGTTCACCAAAAGCCTGTGATAATTGGCTCATTTCTTTTTCTCCACTACATGGAAATCAGATATAAGGGGTTGTGGCTGAAGGCGCTTTGCCACCCATCGTTTCCAGCAGAGTCAGACCTACATCACGTGCAGAACTCACCGCCTGGCGCACAGCACCGGAGTCACCGGAAACAATCAGAATAACTTCGTTAGTAAAGCTGGTGCCTTTTGCCGGGGAGTTGTAAGCCACCACATCCACATTGGCAGATTTGATCGCCGTGTCTGCCATCAGCACACCAATCGCTGCTGGGGCACCAACAATCACGCCACAGGCGCGTCCAAGGGGGGCGCCAAATGCTTTTTCCAGAGCGTAGCTGGCGCGTGCGGTGTACTGGAGTTCCACATGACCTGCTGCGTTGGCGTAAATATCACCGAAAGTACGCTCAAGTTCGCCAAGCGCCACTTCCACAGCCCGTTTCACATCGGAAACGTCTTGACCACCGAACAGCACTAGTGAACCGTGTCCCGCGCCGCCTTTAGTGTCACGGGCCAGCTCAATTGCAACGACTTCAGTATTTGTGGCTTTGACAGCTTCATCAGCCGCCATGATCTGCGGGCCCGCACCAGTACGTGCACCAAGGATGCCTATTGAGCGGTATTTCTTCTCCAGATGCATGGCATCCAGCAAGGCGCTGTCAACGTTGGCAATTACAAGGCCGATACTGTCGCCCATTGCCGTCCCGACGAACTCGGTTAAACCGCAAAGTTTTCTTGGGATAGCGGGCTCCTGCTGAGATATCACCGGCTGGGATGCGGCGGACGGGGTTTTCAAATCCCCAACTTTTCCGAGCACCTCGGCAATAATATTTTCTACGAGGTTATCGGTACTCATTATTTAACTCCTTCAGATGGTTTAAGGCCTGCTGGCAGAAGTTTTTCAACATCAGAATGCGGACGTGGAATGACATGGGTAGCGATGACATCGCCGATCTGACGAGCAGAGGCACAACCCGCATCTGTGGCTGCTTTGACTGCACCCACATCTCCGCGTACGAGTACTGTTACCAGACCAGAACCAATTTTTTCGTAACCAATGAGCACGACATTGGCTGATTTGACCATCGCATCAGCAGCTTCTATTGCTGCAGTCAGACCTTTAGTCTCGACCATACCTAAAGCTTCTTGTTGCATATTGTTCTCCTTCCGGGAGGAAATCGTCTGTGGGGGATAATTCACCCGGAAAGGGTAAGAGATTAGGTTTTAAAATAATTGCGGTGATCTTTTTTTTTGAAGCATTATTATTGCGTTTTTGGGTGTTTATTTGCTGCATTTCAATGTATATGATTGTTTTTTATATTAAAAATATTAAAGTGATGGTGTGTTCTTGCGTTGGCGAAGAACATAATTACAATTTATTTATTGCATAATATTGTTGGATGTGTTTGCTTTCCACCCCAAGGCAGAGATTGTATGTCCGCATATAACTTCAGAGGAGATGCCCAATGTCTGTAAAGTCATGAGACAAGAAAATGGGTAATGACTCCAACTTACTGATAGTGTTTTATGTTCAGATAATGCCCGATGACTTTGTCATGCAGCTCCACCGATTTTGAGAACGACAGTGACTTCCGTCCCAGCCTTGCCAGATGTTGTCTCAGATTCAGGTTATGCCGCTCAATGCGCTGCGTATATCGCTTGCTGATAACGTGCAGTTCTCCCTTCAGGCGTGATTCATAAAGCAGCCAGCCATCCGTCATCCATACCACGACCTCAAAGGCCGACAGCACTCCAGTGTGGCCAGAGTGCGTTCACCGAAGACGTGCGCCACAACCGTCCTCCGTATCCTGTCATACGCGTAAAACAACCAGCGCTGGCGTGATTTAGCGCCGACGTAACCCCACTGTTCGTCCATTTCCGCGCAAACAATGACGTCACTGCCCGGTTGTATGCGTGAGTTTACCGACTGCGGCCTGAGTTTTTTAAGTGTCGTAAAACCGTGTTGAGGCCAACGCCCATAATGCGTGCACTGGCGCGACATCCGACGCCATTCATGGCCATATCAATAATTTTCTGGTGTGTACCGGGCTGAGAGGCGGTGTAAGTGAACTGTAGCTGCCATGTTTTACGGCAGTGAGAGCAGAGATAGCGCTGATGTCCGGCAGTACTTTTACCGTTACGCACGGCGCCTTCGGTAGCTGAACAAGTGGGGCAACTGATGGGAATTGAAGCCACGGGAGCACCTCAAAACCACCATCATACACTAAATCAGTAAGTTGGCACCATTACCATAAGTTGCCTAACGGGAAACCTGTGTACGAACTGAAAAAGGCGGTGACCGAATCCGGTTGGCTGAGCGATTCGAAGGTGAAGGTTCCTTGCACTAAGACGCTGGTGATCGCCAATACCGATGCGGGTGATGACATGCTGGAAACGGCCTCGACTGTCCTGTTGAAAAACCTGAGCCGGGTGCTCGGCACCAACGGTAAATAATCATGCTGCGCAGGCTGTGTTTCTGGGTGTTGTTCACTATCGCGTTACTTGTTGCCTGGCGACTGGCGGGGCTGCTGCTAGATCTGGTGCTATTAGTCGTCATTGTTGTGGCGCTGATACTCAGATGAGATTCGAAGGGTGCGCGGTAGATCCCTCAACCCAATGACTGTTTGTTCTTGGGCTGTTTTGGCTCTCATATTCCACTCGAAAGGTTTTGCTGCATACCCTATAATCCGCCTCAGTAATCGTAGGGGAACGCAATGAAAAGGATTCGACTGTTTATAGGTGTTGTGATTATAGGTGCTCTGTCGGGGTGCGCAGCAGTCCAGTATAATGATGGTGAAAAGGTCAGTATTCAGTCCGATGCTTGGTACGGGCTGGATAGTTTGCATAACACTGCTGTTAAGGCGTGCCAGCAATATGGCAAATCGAAAGCAGTTTATCTCCATAGCGCTAATATGAACCCGAACTTACCGAAAGGTAGTGGGGTGCAAAATACTATCTGGAAATGTGAGCCATAAGCATGTCTAATTTTAATAGGCTTTGTTGAATAAATCAGATTTCGGGTAAGTCTCCCCCGTAGCGGGTTGTGTTTTCAGGCAATACGCACGCTTTCAGGCATACCTGCTTTCGTCATTTTGTTCAGCGCTCGTACCAGGGCCATAGCCTCCGCAACCTGACCATCGTAGTCACGCAGCGTCAGTGAACCCCCGAACAGCTGTTTTACCCGGTACAGCGCCGTTTCCGCTATCGAGCGACGGTTGTAATCTGTTGTCCATTTCCACCGCGCATTACTCCCGGTCATTCGCTGATTAGCCACTGCACGGTTACGGTCTGCATAGGCTTTGTTGAATAAATCGAACTTTTGCTGAGTTGAAGGATCAGATCACGCATCCTCCCGACAACACAGACCATTCCGTGGCAAAGCAAACGTTCAGAATCACCAAC
>NZ_MTEG01000052.1:0-13938 GCF_002108615.1 Klebsiella sp. YJ | reverse complement strand
CGGAATCTATGGTCACTCCCGTTTTTGCAACACCGATTTTGACGATAAATTGGCTTGCTTGAATCTATCCGGCGTCTGAATGGGATTTTATTCCCGCGCCTCGATGAGTTCCGCGCCTGATGAACCTCCAGAAAATATGCGGCTTCAATGAGCCTTTCCGTTTTACAGGTTCCTCAACAGGCCGGTGGGCCGTTAGTATCATCAATATCAGTATTCGCAAAACCAGATCAGTGATTCTTTAAACCGGTGTATTTCTTCCGTTATGCTACATAAGTTTGCTGTCGTGCCGTTAGGGCCCAGGCTATTCTGGCCAGCTTGTTTGCCAGAGCACAAGTGACGACAAAGTTGCTTTTCCTACACAGTAGATCCCTGACCCAATCGGCCAATTTGCCAGACTGGTGTTCCAGTTTTTGTATGAATACCCTGGCACATTGAACCAACAAAGTTCGGATCTTTTTGTTACCTCGCTTACTAATTCCCAGCAATGTCGTCCGACCTCCCGTGCTGTACTGTCGAGGCACTAGCCCTGTTGCCGCCGCAAAGTCACGACTGCTGGCGTACTGCTTCCCGTCGCCAATCTCAGTTGAAATAGTACTCGCTGTCAGTGTTCCGACGCAGGGAATGCTCAGCAAGCGCTGTCCAATCTCATCTTCGTCCAACTTTCGTTTCAACTGGGATTCCAAATCTTTAATCTGCTCAACAAGATAGTGATAATGCTGTTGTAATTTCAGCAATAACTGGCTGAGGTATAGAGGCAAACTATTGTCCTCAAGAAGGGTACTCAGTCGGCTAATAACGGCAGCTCCTCGTGGAACGCTGATGCCAAATTCCAGCAGAAAAGCATGCATCTGATTGGTTGTTTTTACCTTATCCTGAACCAAGGATTCACGGACACGATGCAGCGCACGCATTGCCTGCTGAGATTCAGTTCTGGGCTGTACAAAACGCATAGACGGACGCGATGCAGCTTCACAAATAGCTTCGGCGTCGACAAAGTCGTTTTTGTTACTTTTAACGAATGGACGGACAAATTGTGGTGATATCAGCTTAGGAAAATGCCCCAACTCTTCCAACTTGCGTGCCATAAAGTGAGAGCCACCACAGGCTTCCATTGCGATGGTTGTAGCGGGGCATGTCGCCAAAAATTCGATTAACTTTGGCCGTGTAAATTTTTTACGGTAAACAGCCTTGCCGCGACGATCTTGGCAATGAATATGGAAAGAGTTTTTACCCAGATCGATACCAATGAGCGCAATGTTTTCCATGATAGTTCTCCGAATGAAAGCCTATCCTCAGCATAGTACCGGGAAGGAGGGAGTGACCATCTCATTAAAAATTAACAATGAAATCAAAGAACAAGCCGCATTCTCATTCAATGTCGTAGGGGGTACGGGTAAAGTTACTAACTTTACCCCTGGTAACAATGGTACCGTTCAACCTGTTGCTTTGTTGAGGCTTGGGGTATTTGTCCCGGCCCCTCCGGGCGTAGCAAAGAAAAACCTCCCAGAGGGTTTGGTTACGATGGATGTGTCCCGCGATTTACAGCATATGCAGATCGCATCCAGTGAAGGCTACAAAGAAATATCGCTATCCAGCCCTCGTCTTGATATGGGGACAGATTTCCGTGTATGGCTTGGTATAGTCCGTTCATTACATGACCATGGCCATTACTCAGGAAGGATTAAGCTTCCTTTTAGCACCTTCCTTAAAAATTGTGGGTTTGACCCCTCGAGGTCGAATAAGCCCATGAAACAACGTATCGATGCTTCGATGATTAAACTGAAAATGGTCACTTTTCAGTTCCGCAATGAAGATTCAACCCTCACGACCGGCCTCATTAACTGGGCACGGTACAACATAAAAACCAATGAGATTGAGATAGAGGGAGATCCCCGGATTCAGGAGCTCTATCAGATTGACTATAAGGTTTATCTTCGCCTTAAGGCTCTTGATAATCTGCAAAGGAAAGAGTCCGCCCAGGCCTTGTATACCTACCTCGCCAGCCTACCTAAAGACCCTGCACCAATCTCAATGAAACGCTTTCGCGACCGTTTACGGCTAACGTCCCCAGTAGCCTCTCAGAACATGATCATTCGCCGTTCGTTGAAGGAGCTTGAGCAAATCGGTTACTTGCAATACAGAGAAGAGAAGATTGGTCGGTCAATAAAGTTCCACATACTTAAACGAAGTCCCTCGCTGGATGCCAAAAAGACCATCCTGGTCCCGGCTGCACATAACCCAGCTGATGACGATGCACTGATACATAAACTTAAAATGCTGAAGGCTGCAGGTTACTCAGAAACTGAGATTGCTGGCGTTCTGGATGCCCTCGATAAGTTGCAGAGGGAAGGAAAACCGGAATCCGAAGTCGAAGATGCCGATTTTGAGGAGCTTTAATTCAGGAAATCAGGCGTACAAAAGAGGGGGATGACTCTCTGGAAGAATAGTCCCCTTATCGAAAAGTAACTTTTATCGCTGTTGCTGCACTTTTAACTACACGTCCATTGTTGCCTCTCTACACGAAAACACAGTAACTATCTGATACTACAGCAAATAAACTTCATTCAAGACAAGTTCAATCAGAAACATTAACGGTCGTATGTTGTCATTCGTATCCGACCTCTCCAGCTCAAAACATTAACCGTCGTACGTTCCTATGGACGTGCAAAGCCCGCAGATTGTCACTTTAATCTGAAAGAATTAACGGTTGTACGTTCACAGTATCAGGGTAACCCCAGAAAGATAGTGGCATTTTACATTATAAAACAATAACTTAATAGCAATTCAAGTAGGTTGACATGGTTAGATAGCAGTTGTGCTCATCCTATGAAAAGTGAAAAGATTAACCGTCGTACGTATCACCATGCATTTTTACAGGGATGCGAACTTACCGTTAGTTGCGATGTTTGTTACCTCGTAAGCCATCGAGTGAGCCCAGATCAACGGGGCCTTATGTTGCATGCTAAGGGTCGATTATCGTAAAGCTACTCTCCGGTTTTACTTTCTGGTCACAACGCAACTTTGAGAAAGTTACTTTTATGCCGGAAAGTGTTCTATGCGTTGTGCGGTTCTGGTTCCAGGACAACGCTTGTACGCTCGTTCGTTCTAAGAGATCGCTTTGCCCAGGTAAATAACCAGGACGGAAAGTTACTTTTGTCGATAAACCCTGTTCGAGATTGGTTTCGCCAGGTGTAAGCAAGAGCCTATAGATGAAGAGAGGGACAGAGTGGAACGAAGGCATTTTCTTTGTGCATCCGTTCGTACATCTGGCCTACTCTGACCTCCAGCACTGACGCAAGGTTTATCGCAATCAAAAGTAACTTTGTTAAACAACCTCACCAGATTTGCTCCGGTAATCCGTTGCTAATCACAGGCAGGACAATTTTACAGAGTCAGCGAATCATTTTTCGTAACTAAGGAACGTTTTTTGGGGATGTAAACAAAAAAATGTCATTACATATCAATGCTGTATAAATAAACAGTGTGACAACATAACTGCGGCTGTTTTTTGACCGATGGGAGGGGGTGGGGGGGACGAGGAAAAGAGGGCAGCGTCTAAGGCATAGTTATGGTTTTGACCGTATGTCTCTAATGAGTCGTATAAAGTTTAAAAAGAGATGAGAAGACTACATCATAAATATGAAGCATATTCCTCTTAGAGATATCTGTGTTGTGGGGGATGATCTGTTGTTTATGACCATGCTGTACTCCCGTAAAAGTCACTTTTCCGCTTTTCTCACTGTTGTCGGTACACTAGTCATTTTTATACTTGCACCGGCACCCTACACATTTGTGCTGGTGGGCCATCTCGAGACCAGAACAACATGATCAATCACTCACGCCTCAGTCACCCTCTGTAGCTCTTTCCGTAATTATTGGATGTTTATGATATATAAAATGTTTTTTGGACGGAATTCTTAAATAGGGGCTTTACACAACGTTTCAATCTGTATAATTGTTCCTGCCAGACACGAATACAATAGGGGTTTTAACTGCATATGGGAGAACGTGGAAGTTGCCGAAGAAATCGAAGCCTACGCTGCTTGCCCTGCTATGAAAAAAACTGGCACCGTTTAAGGGCGGGTCTGGATCATAACGGATGGGGAGATGTATCAGTACTCGCAACTAAAGGTACAGGTTATATGTGTAAATGCAGGCAGTGCGGGCACGAATACATATCCTATTCCCTGGCTGCACGCCGCCAGTTTCAGTACCAGATAAACAGAAAATTCGCCCTATCCAGCATGCAGGAAAATAAATTTTATTCAAAAGACAATTTATCGTCTTAAGCCAGAATCCCCTCTGCATATCAGGATACACTTCAAGTATATGGTGGTTATGTATGGAAGAGTGAATTATGTTTCGGACAAGCAGAAGATATCTGGTTAGAAAGATAATCAAAAATTAAGGCAGGTCAGAGTAATGAAATCCTCTATTCCACCGATTCTGTATGGAAGAAATATATCCGATATTTCGGAGAAGCATTTTGCCCCCTGGTTCTGTCATGACGATCAATACCCTGCTTTGGTGCTGGCTTCAACGAAGATAGTTCCGGAGTCACCTTCCCAGGACTGGTTCCTTGGCGAAGAACAATGCGGAGGCCACAGTTGTAACCAGTTCCCGGCAGCGGTATTACCATTGCAGATCATGCCTCAAAAACATGGGATGCTGGAGAGCATTGCAGATGAGGCATTTGAGCCACGCTCGCTCGATTATTTTAACTGCGCGGGCGACGAGGAACAGAAGCGCGTACGGCTGAATTATCAGTCATACGTTATTTCTCTCGGGTTAACCTGCTCGGACGAAAATGCTCTCCTGTTGACACAGGCGCTATACCCCCTGGATGCGACTGACGCCAATCTCAGGGCCTTAACCACAGAACAGACCGATCTCAGAAGCCTTAATGTCACCACTGGGCTGGTGCTTTTTGTAGTGGGGGTGAACTGCGACTAGGAGAGAGAAGTAAAGAATAGTGTCATTACTATGCCACAGGCACAAATTAACCAATAAAAGTCACTTTTGAGGTAGAAATGAAAAACATTAAACGGGAAGCATTACTGGTACCCATCATCGGGCTGTTGATCCTCTCCTACCACATGGGCTATTTCCTTTCTGACTGGCCTTTCTGGCAGGTATACGCCATCCTGGCGCTGGCCTACTTTGCTGGTCGTTTTGGACTGAAAAAAAGGGCGTCTTCTAAAGACGAACCTCAGGAAGGCAAAACTACCGGTCAGTAAAGCATTACCTGTACTGGCCTGTTCCACTCTCTACATACAGGCCACTCAGTCAATTTACGGAAAAGCATAGAAGGAAAAACACCATGAGTAACATGACCGTGTCGTTTTACAGCAAAAAACATCATGACACTGTAGCAAGCGCTATTAAGGCCCGTGCAACATCATCAATTGAGCTGCTCTGTTCTCCTACGCTGAATCAGCTTCTGGATCTGACAAATTCAATCTGCCTGTGCGCAGGAATTGAAAATCAGGTTGGCATTTTTGTTGCGGACTCAGAAACTGACGAATCCGCTCCCGGTGAACAGGTATCTAAGACCCATGCAGTCTGGCTATATAACCAGAAACAGCATAGTGCTGCCCGTGATGCGATTGTTAAGAAAGACATTACGGAAGTGAAGATTGATGAGCCGCTGACGCTTAATGAACTTCTGGCGATCATCGATGTGGTCAGTCGTTGTGCAGGTATTGATGAGGACGTAGTCGGTATTGCCGAGCCGATGATGACGGTTATTGATGCTGGGCATCGCGGGCAATCTACGGCTCAGGAATTGATGCTGCACTGATAAAACCCACTCGCAAAAGTTACTTTTGCTAAGAGGTGTTTATGCTGTTTCGGAAACTGGTGTTGTTGGGAGGGGCCTGTACCTTACTTTTGGCCTATCACGGTGGTTATTGGCTAAGCGACTGGCCGTGGTTGTTTTATTACGCGTTGGTCTCCTGGTGGTTTTCATTTAGCTGGTATATTTTCATTACCCCTAAAGTTCCAGTTGTTCCAGGCAACATAAATAAAAACGAAAAATCATTATCCATAGCGGGGAAACATCTGACTCACCGGTATAAACAGAGTGATAGTGATGATTCCTCACTGATTATCCATAGCATTTATTTATCATCAACAAGCAACGTACAATCGGATAGTACCATTATTAATGGAGGAGATTGCAGTTATTCGGACACTTCAGATTCAGGGTGCAGTGGAGGTGATTAACAGTCATGGATGAATAATTAATATTTATATAAAACAGTAGGTGAGGAGGAAATATGGTATACACAGGCATAACCGACCATGCCAGACTCAGACTTATGCAGCGTTCTCGACTTCCTCTGCATGTACTCACTGATATGCTCGATAAAAGGGAATATGTCGACTTGGGTTCCAAGCCCGGGATATTAAAAGAACACCTTCTGATTTATAGTCGTCTGGATGAAAGATGGTACGTTCTAATCAGGGACATAACATCAGGAAGTATCGTTACGGTGTTACCAGAGAACTATCATGATTCTTCATTTATTAAAATTAAAGAGTCAGATAAGCAATCAGCATATGATTTAGCAAATAAAGGCAGGGGTTCGCGTTCGGAATTTATTAGTATAAATCTATGTTTTAATGATTTCGATGGTTACCGGTACTCAAAGAAAATTTATTCCATTCCAGTTTCGCAGGTTGATTTGTCGCAAGAGTCTTTTTTAAAGTCAAAATTCATCAAACTACTTAAAAGAAAGATTAGGGAAAACATTGCACGGGGGCTTTCATTTGATGACAAGACGATTGGCCTGGTTATACACCTCTCTTCCTGAACGTGAAGTTCAGCCAAGATAAGTACAAAATACTCTATTTTTGAAAGCAGGAGCATCTTAATGTGTGACAGAACTGTTTTTTTGAATTTCCAGTCTCAAGATACGACACCTTTTATAACTGAGGTGGAAATGCTTATTGGAGGAGTTCCACGACTCATGTATCCCGATGGAACAGAGCAGTTTGCTGATGATGAAACCGATTCACTCCTAATTTATTCTCCTCGACTGACCGAACTTGAACTTGAAGCCTTTTGCGAAGCGAACATTGAGCATTATCGGACTTTTCACGAGGCCAATTTAAAGCAACTACTCAGGGGAGACCGCGTACCATTAACCCCGTTCTGGGCTGAATAAACTAAGCAGCTGGGACTACATCTTTTTCGGGGGGATTCATGCATCTTCATCTTGTTCCAACACTATACCACACCATTTCAAATAAATGCCGACTTGAATCAGTGACGATCCCGGAACTGAAGTTTGAGATTAAAGGCGATGCGCTTTCATGCGGAAGACCGTTTCCTAATAAACGGCTTAATGTGGGTATGCAAAAAAATCGTAAAGCAATGATTGGCTTACTTCTTGAATATGATAAAAAAGTAAGTCATTTTACAACACAATATAAATGGTACATAGAAGACATCGGTATTGTTCAGCACAATATTAAAACTATAGTGCTGGATTGTGATTTTGATCTAATATCACAATATATAGGCTTAAATATTGGGCTTGATGAATTTAAACCGAGGCTCCATCATTCTTATCACAACGCCGCGCCGGTTAAAATACAACCAATGATGGAATCATATCGAACCGGAGAACCGGTCAATAAATTACATCATGATGTATGGGATAATAATGTTTTATTGTCCAGGACGGAAACATTGCTCTTGCATACCTTGGAAACAGACAGACTTTCCGAATACAGTTTATTAACCGACAGACTTCCCGAGCTAAGCTCTGCAATTTGCATCTGAAAATTCTAAATGCAGCTCCGGTTTAGTCCCGGGGCTTTGTTTTAAACATGACATTCTCAACTATTCGTTCTGGTTCTGTTACAGAAAATCTGAAATGCAATCAGAAAATATTTGGTGCATGAAACTTACGTATTTATGGTTCGTACCAGTCTAATACCCCTCATCATTACTCAATGATTTTGGCTTAAGATCCTGTTTTTTTTAAACCCTCTGCGTAAACACTGGAGCATAATGAATTATAGGGTTTTAATCCAGGATGTCAGACTCCGAGAAAGTAACTTTTTTTAAGGAAATTTAAAAGATGGGGGTTGATGAAGAGGTAAAAAAAGGTATCCTGGTTTCAACGAAGAAAGATTTTTCGTACTAACCTTTTCTTTCAGGGAGTTTCTATGTCCATCGAAAATACATTGATTGATGAATTAAATACATCAGAGAACACAGGAGATATTATTCCTTCTGTACCTATTGATTTAATCATTGCTCAACGTACTGCTGGCATTGCGGCGTTTATGGAAGGTTTAGAGAAACTCAGAGAAGCAGAATTGTTGTTCGCAGCTGCTGCTGAAAAGGATTGGTTCTCGGGGCTGGATGAGATTGTGGCGTCAGGTAGGCGTTGCCGCAAAGAAAATGAAATAGAGGCTTTACGCCGCAGGGTGGCTCGTTGTGTTGATAGCAGTATCTGGACGCGCCTGATGACCCAGACAGGGATGTTTACATTTATGAGTAGTGAGCAACATGATAAATGGACTGACCAGGTATACAGTGAAGAATGCCCTGAAGTTACTCTGGACAATGTCATCAGTACGTTTCAGCATCTTCATGCCTCAAAGAACGAAACATTTGTAACTGGTATTATTGACGTTTTCCGTAAGCTGTCCTGGGACTACAAAACAAATAATCCTTGCCGTCTGGGCAAGAAAATTATCCTCGAAGGTGTTTTATCCATAAATATCTCGCGAAACCGATACGCTTCGGTCAGGACTAATGCACAGAACTGGATTAATGATCTCGCCCGTGCTTTCTGCCTTATCGACAATAAAAACGTTCCAGATTCACGGATAGCGGAAGGAAGCCAGTACAGGGATTTTATCAACTTAAACAGTTATACGTTAAACGGTGTGTTTACCTGTGAGTGGTTCACTATTAAATCTTTCTGGAAAGGGTCCGCTCATGTGACGTTCACACGTCCAGACCTCGTTGACAAAATTAATGAGATTGTGGCCAGTAGATACCCTGATGCTTTACCATCCAGAGTATGACAATTAATTCTAACTTTATACCCTTGCACTACTATTTATACAGGTAACATGACATGGCTATTGAAATTAAAGAACGCTATACCACCGCTGTTATCAGCACAGCTCACATTTCTAAAGATGATGCAGTGTTATTAACTGAAGCCAGTTATAACCCTCGTTCTGAAAGTGGTCGTAACTGGATTCACGCAAATGAATATGGTTACATTATTCGGATAACTTGTGATAATCAGGAATGGAAACAACATTTACGTGATGATGGTATATCCTGGCCTACAATCGAAAATATCGAAAAAGTACTTAACGCAGGGTTCGAATGTGTTCACTTTGATCGTGACGCAGATATTGTGGATGAACTTATTGCGTGGGACTGGTAACAATTCTTTACCAGGACCTAACAACCTGTCGTGGCGGGGGCTATATATAAAACGTTAAACAGAAAATCAAGGTGTCGCAAATGGGCATAGAAAACGGAAATAGTTCTGTACAGCAAGATGTTCCTGCAACCGACAATGACGTTCGACATGAAGTGATTGTCACCGGCTGTGTGACAAAATATGGCAGAGGGATTCATTTCTGTAATGATGAGCTACTAAGTGGCGCTAATCATAATCTCTGGTTCCCGTTGAGCTCTGAGGAAGACTGGTTTTCTGGCATTGAGCGCGTGCTGATGATGAATGGACTGGCGGAAAATGTCGTCAAACTTAGCCCTCTTAATGACGGGAAAGATTATCACGACTGGAAAGTGACGTATAACCGCCGGAACGTCTGACTACCTGGAAAGTAACTTTTTACCTTTTTATAACTGTGTGCGGGTTCAATAACGCTATTAAGCGGGACGCATTTTTTTTGAAATGACATTGTTAATATCATGAATGCCGAGGGAGTTTTAATGTTTAACCAAACTGAAAAGTCTATTGCCCAGATTGCGGAATATATTCCCCGTGCCTGTCGTGATATGAAGTTAAAAGAAGCCAAGGCACGGCTTGCTACAAAAATCGCACTTTATATTACTGATGGCAGTGATGCCGAGGTGCTTAATGCAACCTTCGCTCGTGCACTTAACAGCCACACCCGGGAGGCGTTCTTTTCTAACGTATCTGCATCTATTGATTATAAGGATCCATCATTACAATCAAAGTAAACATAATCACGTAATTAATGTCATGCTTTATTACATTGCTGCTAAGTGCTCCAGTGATTATGAATTAATGACAAATAGGGTGTTTAGAGGGGTTGACTGGGAGTTCTAAGTTGCTATCCTGGTGATTAATGCGAATAAAATTTACTGGGTAACGGAGGCTAATAAATGGCCACTCACATTCGTAATTTTGGCTGGAACCGGGTAAAGCTTTCGACGCTCACATATGACCAGTTAGAACAACTAAAAAAGAAAGTTGAAGAAGAACACGCCTGTAATAATGGGATCTTCCTTTATGACAAGGCTGGGTTGAAAAAACTGGATGCTTTGAGCTGGGCTGTATATCACAAAATGAAAGCAGACAAAAAGTCCGGCCAGGTAAGTTAATTTGTCTGTCATAAAACTACATCCACTTCTTGCCGGACATAGCCTGCAAATTTCTGCAAATCTAGTGTGAAGTTCTTTTGAGGAAGCGTTGTATGAAATTTTCCAGATTCTTTGAGCTGATAACTGCCATATGGGCAAACAAAATCAACCAGCGCCGCGATCCTGAAGTCACGATCATCATCCACTCTCCGGGAAGTGTCGGAGTTACTCCATCAGTAGAAGTCGAGTCCATCGAGGCCGGGTTCGACTGGAGTGCCGGTCAGGTGTTGATTTACCCGGCACAGCCATTGACCACGCTTACGCCAGACCAGGTAGCAGACATAACCACCAGCGTGCGCAAAGGCCAGTCCTGGCATGCCTATGAGGCTTACAAGAAGCATAAAGCCGAAATGGCTACCGCCGCGACTGAGTATTTGAAAGTAGCAGGACAGCGTGATGAATTATTGACAGCCCTTGAAGCACTTTCTGCTGCTTGTGACACTGGAGAACGTGACCGGGATGGAAAGCAAAGCGGAGTAGTTATTCCTGACAAACATGCTGTATGGGCTGCGCGTGAAGCCATCGCCCGCGTCAAAGGTGGTATAGTATGAAAACTGATATCACCGCACTGCCACCCAAAATCAACAATGGCGTACTCCGGCGATTGAATGCTCAGCGCGGGCAAAGAAATGGCAGAGGCGGAAGATATAAGCGTTTTCCATCAGTTCAGAATATAAACCATTGGGTCGTGGAACGTTTGATTTCAGAAATTATCGCAGAGAGCAGAGATGACTGATTTCACCGAACTGACACAGTCAGAAATAAACGGTGCTTTGTCTCAGCTAAAGCAACTCAGCGAGTACCCCACACCCGTCACTCAATTCGCACGGATTTTTCCCAATATATTTTAAATATGGTGGGGGCAAAGAAGAAGGCTAATTCAGTAATGAGTGCGGTCGTAACCGCAACTCGCATCCGGAGAGTCAGACCCTTCGATGGAGATGAGTAATGGCTAAGCGCGATTTTTACCCAACTGGTGCGACATGCTGGCAGGGCGGGAGTTGCACACGCAGGGGGATCACACGTCGTCATCGTTATGTCACTGGTGGGGATGGACGAAAATTCGAATCGTGCCCCTACACTGACGACTGGTACGCACTCGGCGACACGATTGACACCTTTGGAAATCCATACCGGTATAGAATTACTGGTGAGAAGGCCAGAGTTCTTACTCAGTTCTGCATAGACAATTTAAAACATGAGAAATCTGACAATGACAAAATATAACGAGCTTGACTCAAAAATACTGACTAAAATTAGCGGGCATCCAACGCCATTTTCCAGTCTGTACGTCAAAGATGTTGCAGAAGAATGTATCCGACTTGCAACGGAGGAGAATAAACCTGAACCTTTTCGCATTCTCGATCGCCGACTCCAGGCGCTACGTAAAGCTGGTGTAATCCGCAGCACAACTAAGGGATGGGTGAGGGCTAAATCATGACAACAGAAACCTTAAGCAGAGAGTGGTTACAGCATCAAATTTCAGCAATTGAAGGCGCTGGCATCACTGACAGCAACACATTGGCTGCTTTCAAGCTGGCGCTGGCCGCGATGAGTAGCAAGCCGGTAGTGGCGGATGAGGTCGAGCATGTTGCCGCTGTATTAGAGCTTATCGGTAGCTTTGAGGCTACTGATATTGATAGCGACACAGTAGATTTACGTTTTGAGATCGCTGATGTCGACACTGGCTCTGACGTATCCATTACTGAATATGCCGCACGCGGTTCCGCCATTATCCGCATGCTGACTGGCATCTCATCGGAATTACCAGATGGTTACGTTCTGGAGGCGCTGAAGAACACGCAAACCGAGAATGAACTGGCACGAGGCCAGTTATTCATAGCCCAGCGAACGCTATTAAATCAGCAGCGAAAGATTGCAGAGCTGGAGTCCCGCACCGTGCAGCTGCCGAAACCTAAAGATTCTGACCCGGGTTGGAAAATTGATCCAGAATTTATCAGCAAAGTTCAGAACGCAATAGGGTACGATGACCAATGCGAATGTTGGGAGGGTACACCGTCCATGGAGGTAGTAGAGGCCGTTTTGCTGGCCGCCGCTGGCATCAAGATGGAGGTTGAATAGATGGCATTCATATCTCAACTGGGAACAATACCAAAGCGTAGCGGAAGAGTGCCAGGTTCTAAGTTCGTTTCGTTTAGAAAGACAAAATCTGGTGCTACTGGTGGGCTTATTACTAAGGACACTGGACTGCGCGGAACTAAAATAGACATTCAGATTGATGAGGATAATAAAACTATCCGTCTTGGCGAGTACGAGAACGGAGTGACGGTAACTCAAAGACAGGGCGTATTCAGTTGCTCGGTTAGCGTATTTAATGCAGTGGGAAAGTGCCGAATATCCCTGACTGATGGCGGGGACGGGTGGTGGTACGGAAGTTATAAATAAGTAGGCAGCTAACCACTATTATCCGGTTTATAACAAAAAACAGGTTCTCCCCCTGCTGGAATCACTTGGACTTAGATTTTTTAGGCGGATGCATGAGTAGAGACGAAAATATTCAGGCTGTATTTGATCTAAAAGCTGGTTATACACTTGGGCTCGCCGACATCGAGATTCTTAAGAGAGTGGCCCGCATGGCGCTGACCGCAATGGACGGCGAGCCGGTAGTGTTTACCGACGAACGAAACCTTCATCATATTGCCATGGGCCGAGAAACCTCTCTGATTTGGGGAAAGCAGAACTCAGAGACAGGGGATATACCGCTCTATCGGCACGCAAAGCTAGTGCCGGATGCATTGATACAAGCTGTAGCATTTTATGAGCAGGTTAAGCGTGAAAATCCGCCAGTAGAAACGGGAGCTTATAAAGATGCCGTTGAGTGGGTACTGCGAGAAGCGTGCCGGGCTGTCATAAAGGATGAATGATGTCACAGGCAGTCAGATAGAAAGTTACTTTCCTACTCTCTGTTAGAGAGAACCCCGCATAAGCGGGGAGGTATTCGTCGATAATGAAGATCTTCATACTCACCTTTTTGTAGTCATCATACTGATCGCGAAACTATATTATTCTTCGCTCATTATTTCCCAGTGTTTATGGACATTCCTTATTTGCTTTCCTGGAACCTGCAAATAGGGGCTTGCACATGAGTTCCAAAGTAGTATCCTGGGTTTAAAGAAAAAGGATATTAACCGAGACAATCGCTCATGAATGATTCCACCGTTGTAAAAGAATATAGAAGAGCAAAGTTACGAGCTGCTGCTAGGGAAGGTGCGAATAAGCAGGTCATTTCTTCCCAAGCTGACTCGCTGATTAAAATTTCGCGGATCTGGGCCGATTTTTTTCCCGCAAACACATCGAATCAGCCT
>NZ_MTEG01000051.1:0-15515 GCF_002108615.1 Klebsiella sp. YJ | reverse complement strand
ACTGATGATCTGTTCGTCGGAAAAACGCTTCTTCATGGGGATGTCCTCATGTGGCTTATGAAGACATTACTAACATCGGGGTGTACTAATCAACGGGGAGCAGGTCATAATCTCTCTGCGGCCGGACCAACCACGATAATGCATGAAGATGATAAAAAAAACCACCTTGGTAAGGTGGTTAATAAAATAAAGAAATTTTGTTTTAGATCAGGAAATCTTCGAGAGTTTTTCCTGCATCCAGCTGAGCTTTAATTGGTGCCGGAGTACGTCCCTGACCTGTCCAGGTTTTTTGCTCACCGGCATCGTCTACGTAAGCATATTTCGCAGGACGTGGTTCACGTTTTTTGCGTACTTTAATGTTGACGGCCGCGTCCATAAGTTCGCTCGGATTTATACCATCAGCGATCATCATTTCCCGGTAATGAGAGAGTTTTTCTAAACGCTCACGGTTAGCCGCTTCGGCCGCCTTTTCTTCTTCACTGCGTTCAGCGACGACAATAGTGAACTTTTCTAATACTTCTTCAAGCACTTCTAATGGTAGCTCTCGTGCCTGAGCGCGAAGTGTACGGATGTTATTGAGAACCTGTAATGTCTCGCTCATAGTTACCTCTTTATGCACATTGTTATGCAATTACATAAGAACATTAAATTAATTAAAGAAATTCAGCAAGTGGTTTAGGAAGTTCAATTCTCTCAATCGAGAAAAGTCTTAAAAATGAGTCTATCTCATGCTGAATGTATGTTCCTTGGTCTTGATACTGCCCTGTTGGTAAATTCACCATCTTGAAAAAAATCATCTCGGGAAAATTTTTATCCGGTTATGATTCTATCGTTGTATGAAGTGAATAAGATGTTGTAATTGTAAAGGTCATCAAGCAAACAATCAATGCTATTTGAATACATTTTTTGATTGCAAAAGGATACTGCTTAAGAAATTTCAGACTGCATATAAATGTTAAAGGGGTGATTAAAAAAACCACCCTGCAATTTAAAAGTTAACTCTGTTAAAGAGAAATATCAGAAGGCCATAAAAAATAAAACTCACCTTTTTTATAACGATTGGGTTTACTCTCGCCTCCGATGGAAATACCTAAAGGCGTTAACTCATATTTTCCGTCTTTCTCTATGAGGTATCCTGAATTCATCAATTCCGCATACATTTCAGATAAACCCATTTTATGTTGTTTAGCTAAATTAGTTGAGGTTAGTTTATTTGCGGGTTCTGGGTTTGTATCCCCCTCTTTACTTGTTCTCTCATCTGACTCGGTTGAGATAGGATCTGTTAACATACTATGTTTTTCATCATTTTTTTGAGATGTTCTTGTATGTTCACTCTTCTGCTCATGAGTTTTTTGCAACTCAGATCTACCCGATTGTAATGATATTGGTGATGGAATATTTTCTGTACTGATCCTGATTAACCGCTGGGCCTCTGTGATAGAAGCGTTGAAAGCGTCACGGTCATCATCCTTTACAATTAACACCCCAAGTTCATGATTGTTGATTTGACTAAAATCATATAGATTTAGGCTGCATATCAGGCTTTGATTTTCATTAGCATAAAACTTAGCATGAAGGTTCTGGCAAAAACTCAAACGAACATAAGGTAAACTGACAAGCCATTCATGGTCTTTAGGGTTAAGTTCAGATTTACCGTAGATGATACGAATATCAACCTTCATACGGTTTTTGTCTTCAATGAGCTCCTTAATTCTTGCGCTAAGTTTCAGATAAGGGCTTATCAAAATAATGCGCTCTTCGGCATTAGCGATGGTTTGCTCTACATGATAGTTTAAACCTGTTGTATTAAGAATCTGAACCATAAATCCCTCATTTTTTACAGTGTTGTTTATAAATAATAGCGCACGTTAAAAAGTTACTTTTTAGGAGTAGGAATGCTCGATATTGTGAAAGTGGAAGTGTGATTCCTTACTTAATTATTCGCTTTTCGCCATTGACGTGGTTCTATAGCGTGCGGATCAGACCACAGACCTTTCCCTTCATTTCGAGCGTTTTGTTCAAGAGGCCCATATTCAGGAACAATCAACCTCCCCTGATACCGATATGCCCAGGCCATACCGTTTGCGACCATGATGGCGTTAACATCGTTGTTGTTAAGATAGATTGTGCCAAGCATACGACCATAGACGTCCTGCCCATGGTCCTGAATACTAACAACCTGATTTGCTACTAACTGAATCATTGCTTGCTTTGCTTTCTGTCCGAAGGCTTGCTTACTTTCAGGAGCATCAATCCCATAGAGCCGTATTCTTGTATTTGTTGCACCGTCATAAGCCTGGACTGTATCACCATCAATAACTCGCACTACTTTCGCCGAGAAAGTTTTGGCAATAGAAGTTAATGGGGAATATAAAAGGATAACAGCCAGTGGAAAAATGGCTAATCTAGTTGACCGGATGTTTATCATTGGTTGTCTCTGGATGATAATCATTAAATGTGATTTGAGGGGGAAATCACAACGATTTTGAAAAGTTACTTTCAAAGTATAGGTTACTTTATTAACAACATGCTATTGTGTCAATGTATATGAAAATTATTACCTGAGGTGAATGAAAACGCATCTCGGCTCAGATCAATTAAGGGGGGCTTATGTCTACTGTTAATGATGTGATTGTATCTTATGGGGGTGACAGTAAAAGGTATTCAAGAGACTTCCAGACAAAAGAAGAATTTAAAAAGAGTTGGTACGCCGTTTTGTCCCGGGCGCATGCTTCGGTAGAAGCGAAGGTAAGCTGTGCCTGTAAAGGAAAAGGACAAAAATCACTTGCCGTAAAATATCACTCAGGCGGTGATACTTATTTCCTGGCGCGGTACCCGAATACAGGTAGTCAACATTCACCTGACTGTATTTTCTTTACACTTGATAAAGACAATTCAGGTCTAAAATGCTATACACAAGGTGTCGTCAAAGACCTTAAAGATGGAGGCTACGGAATTAGGTTAGACGTGGCATTAGCCTCATCTGACTCGGAGTCGACCTCGATCGTACCGATAGATAACAGGAATAAATCAGGTGGTGTTTCTCAGAATAGCATGTCATTGCTGGGTCTTCTCCAGTTCCTGTGGGATGACAGCGGTCTGAATCGTTGGTATCCGAAAATGGCCGGGAAACGTAATCCTGGCAAGGTGTTCAACCTTATAACCCACTCTGCGGAAAAAATTAAAGTCGCATCACATCCGCTGTCCATGCATTTACTTGCAGGTGCATATCCTTCGACACCTCAAGAGACAAAAAACATAAAAATGACATCAGAGGCGCTGATGAATAAAGAGCGTCTGATTTGCCTCAATGTACTATCTAAATATAACCCTGAAAGACACTCGAATGCATCAAAACGACTTCCGATAAAGTTTTTTTCAGGTGTTCCAGTTGTGCTGATGAATACTGAGAATTGGGCATCACTGGAGAAGAGATTCAGCTCTGAAATAGCAAACTGGCGTTCAGGAGGTAACGTAATCTGTATGGCTATAGGTGATCTGGGTAAATTTAAGGGGAAAGATACATACTATCTTAAACCACTTCAGATAGCATTGATGAATGTTGATGAAAACTGGATCCCGGCAGACTCGAGTTATGAGCTGACCATGCTAAATTATCTTCATAAGCATGAGCGGTCATTTATCAAACCCCTGAGATACGATGCTTCTAATAATGATGTTTTCCCAGATTTTTGTCTGACGGATATTGGGGGGCATGAACTATTTCCTATTGAGGTATTTGGTATGGATACTGCTTCATATTTGGCGCGTAAGGCGATCAAAGAAAGTTACTATAATGAACGATATGGAAAGGATGGTTGGGCATCATGGGTTGCCCCGGCTGGCCCCCTACCCCATTTGCCCGATAAGGGCTGCAGTTAACGCCAAAATGCTTCAGTAAGGGCTTCGGCCCTATTATAACTATCAGCACTTTTCTGGCATAAAAGGCTTCAGCCCTGTTGTACTTCATCCTGCGATTTCAATTTTGATCAATTAACCGGCCAGAAATCATACGAAATTTTCTTTTGGTCGCCGTGCGCTACGTGAAATCTGACGTACTCACCCCTCCGTTTTTCTTCAGATTTCGCGTAGCACAACCTGAACAAAAACCACTAGAAAAGTAACTTTTGGACTGATTTAGAAGCTGGTTACCCCCCACTTCGGGTGATAACATTAAATTAACACATGGAATAAGAGTTATTATTCTAATTGTAAATAGGATGTTGCATACCTCTTGAAGCGATGGAAAAATGAGCGTATTTCTCATTATTCCTGAATTCATGCTTTTTGTTTGTTTTTATATCGATATATTGAAACCTCGTTTTATTTAAAAGACATCAGTTTTATAATCAATTTCTGTTATTTTATCGCTATTGACATTTACCATTGTGACTATATCCAATGATATTAAATCACTTGCATCTAAAAGTGACGGTGTCACGCATTGTGGTCCCAGAGAGACCCTTTTCGTGAAAAAAGCAGTTCACTCCCATAACGAAATGTGGGCTTCTTTTTTGCAGATCGTATGTGGATGTCTTCAGGTAGCAGGAAGGAAAGTGATGCAGGCATGAAAGGATGACAAACCGGCAAAGGGGCTGCTACTGCTCCGTATTCAACAAACCACCCCTGGTTAGTTGAATCCTTTGCCGGTTTTACTGGGGTCGTCTCAGAATTCGGAAAATAAAGCACGCTAAGGCGTAGTCACCCCGTGACTCGGGGTTTGAGGGCCAATGATGTAAAAAACCACGCTAAGGAGATAATTCATTGTTTAAATTGAGATTTAACGGCCTCAATTCCCCCTTCATAATATCCTCCGGTAGTGTGAACGTATAATGTCCCAGCATGTTGATATGACCGTGCATCAGAGGCGAAAGCCGCGCGATATGTTCATCCTCTGGCCCTTCCCCGATGCTGCGCAGGTGCGACAAGGCTTCCTGCATATAAAGCGTATTCCACAGCACCACTGCGTTTGTCACCAGACCCAGCGCACCCAACTGATCTTCCTGCCCCTCGCGGTAACGTTTTCTGATCTCGCCACGCTGACCGTAGCAGATGGCTCTTGCAACGGCATGGCGGCCTTCACCCCGGTTCAACTGTGTTAGGATCCGGCGACGATAGTCCTCATCATCAATATAGTTGAGAAGATACAGTGTCTTGTTAACTCTTCCGACCTCCATTATTGCCTGAGCAAGCCCTGACGGTCGGGTACTTCTCAATAGCGATCGAATGAGTTCTGACGCATGAATAGTGCCCAGCTTCAGCGAACCGGCAACCCGCATCATCTCATCCCAGTGGCTTTCGATTTTAGAAAGGTCAACACAACCCCGCGCCAGTTTGTCCAACGCCCCGTAATTCGCTGCTTTGTCGGCCCGCCAGAACACAGCCTCACCCGCATCCGCCAGACGAGGTGAAAATTGGTATCCCAGTAGCCAGAACAGGCCAAAGATAATGTCACTGGTACCTGCTGTGTCCGTCATGATTTCAACCGGGTTTAGTCCCGTTTGTTGCTCAAGTAGCCCTTCCAGCACAAAGATGGAATCCCGCAGTGTTCCAGGAATCACTATGCCATGAAAACCCGAATATTGGTCAGAGACAAAGTTGTACCAGGTGATGCCGCGCCCTGAACCAAAGTATTTTCTGTTGGGGCCAGAATTCACCGTTTTCACTGGCGTGACAAAACGCATACCATCAGCGGAGGCTACCTCCCCGCCCCCCCAGTATCCTGCCAACGCTAACGAGGACTGAAAATCAACCAGCCGCGCATTGGCGCTAACCAGCGTTTCTGCTCGGATGTAGTTCTGTTTCACCCAGCTCAGACGATGGCGAGTCAGTGCAGGGATATTGTGCTTGATCAGCGGCTCATGTCCGATATTGCAGGCCTCAGCCAGCATCACCGCACACAGGCTTATATGCAGATCCTGCGCACGGGCACCTGACTCGCTGACATGGCTGAATTCACGGGTGAAGCCAGTTCTGGCGTCAATCTCGAGCAACAGTTCTGTCAGGTCAACGGGTGGAAGCAATTGTCTGACTCGGCTGCTCAGTTGTATCAGCGCCGGTGGTTCATCCAATTTATCCAGGCTGCTGATGGTCAGCGAAGGATGTTTACCTTCATTGCAGATGTCCACGGCGGTATTGCGATCAAAACGTGATGCCACCGTTTTCCAGGTTTCATCTAACTGAGCGGCCAATTGCTCCGATGCTTTACTGCCATTAGTGGGGTGACCCAATGCCCGGCAGACTGGAACCCGCTGCGCCTGCCATTCCTCCCCCTGAAGAAGTTTTTGGCGCGGATCACCCCAACGATCGCTGTTTTCCAACCAGATGTCACGACGGCGTAGCGCATCCTGAAGTCGCTCCAGCAGACACAACGAGTAACCTGCTCGCTGTATCCGACCGTCAGCATCGTACACCAGGCGTTTCCAAGGGCCTGAAATGATATGTTCAGGTGCATCGTCCAGGATCCGTTTTTTCGAGCCGTTTAGCTCTGCCAGGTAATGGATGGCAGCCAAGGTATGTTCACCGTCTGGGGCCGCACGGAAGTGCAGATCGCGCAGTAGTGCGGGCAAAAAACGCCTTACCCGTCCGTATTGCTCCACCATTTCATCCTGAAAGTTTGTATCCTGGGGGCGGGCCAGTTCATTCACTTTTTCCACGGACTCTGCCAGTCTGGCGACAGACACACTGCTGAATATGGTCTTTCGCAGCAAATCATCGGCGGTATCTTCATCAAGTAAAAGTGCGCATGCCCGCGCCAGCAGCAACGCCGCGCGGTCAAGATCCTTGAGCGTCCTAAGTCGCTTTTTCTGCCCGGTTTTCTTCGCCTCCCGGGTAATATTGAGGATCAGCATATCCAGCACGTCAACGGCCTCGTCCAGCGCCGAGATTTCTTGCGCTTTCACGAATGCGGTAAGGATCGCCAGCCGCCGTTCTTCTGGCATTCTGCTGATATATTTCACCGATGCCATTCCGGCATAGCGTGCCAGATTGCGGAGCTGTATGGCGGGCAGCCCAGTGAAATTCAGACAGGAAAACTCCAGGCTGCGCAGGCGAGTGTAACGTTCAAGTGCTTCAGTGAACGCGGGGCCGCTGATAGTGACAGGGCCTCTTTTTAGGTGCTCCATCACTGAGAGTCGCTGTCCTTCGGGGATTTCAAGTAACCCAGCCAGTTGTGCGGTCTGCCAACGGTTTGGCAGCGCGGCCAATTTTCGCCACAAGCGGCGGGTCGCACGCTCACGGATTTCACCAATGACTCTCGTCAGGGTGGATGCGGCTGGCAACAACACTTTATTTTGAAGCAACCACGCGGTGGCAAAATCGAACATCAGTCCGGGGCGTTCATTACTGAGCCATGCACGGGTATACAGCAATCGCTTCAGTCTGAACGACCACGGGAAATCACCGAAATCATGATAGCTATAGTGCTGCCTGATAAGCCCGTGGTGCTCCCAACGTGTGTTTTCCCTTTGAGCATAGCGGGAAATGATCTCTGGATAGCGGATGTTAAGTTGCCTTGCGACATAAAACTGGACACCGGGCGGTATTTGCATGAGATCGGACAAGAAGGTTCCCAGAAAGCGGGCAGTTGTGAGTTGAAGGGCAATTCCCAACCGGTTATGCCTGCCCCTACGCAGGTTGATGAAAGTAAGGTCTCGCTCATCAAGATGAAAATACCGTGCCAGCTGGATCTCGTTTGGCTCTGCGGCATAACGCCCGTAGTTCTGTGTCTGTTTGTCGGTCAGAAAATCAGCAGCCATCACGCATCCTTTCGTAAACGGGTGTTCTGTTCTCTTTTTAACCGTCTCAAATGTTATGAGTTTTGATACCACCCAAAACGGTACTGAATGTCAGTATCAAAAATCGTGATTTATGCATTATGATACTACACAGTATCAATATCGATTTGTGAGACACAAATGGCATTGTTGGGGTATGCAAGGGTATCAACCAGCCATCAGAAACTGACCACACAGATTTCTGAACTCAAAGTGGCGGGCGTGAGAGATGATCGGATTTTCACTGACATGATGTCGGGAGCAACCGATGGGCGAGAAGGGTTGCAGCGGCTTCTTGCTCGAGCAGAAAAAGATGACATTATTCTTTGTACCAAAATGGACCGTCTTGGCCGCAATACTGCGGATATGATCACTATCGTAGATACCTGCTATAAAAAGGGTATCGCTATTCGATTTCTTGAAAATGGCCTAAGCACCGAGGGGACGATGGGCAAGATGGTCATTCAAATACTGGCTGCTGTGGCTGAGGCGGAACGGGAGCGCATTCTGGAGCGGACTAATGAAGGTCGAATAGCGGCCATGGCATCTGGAGTGAAATTCGGACGTAAACCACACCGTCAGTCTGACATGGTGCGGGAGTTAATCACACAAGATGCACCAGAGAAAACTATACTGGAAAAAACGGGCGTATCGCGGGCGACCTTTTACCGAATGAAGAAAAGGACTCGGATAGAGCAAATCGGGGTTATACGTGAAAAGACGAAAAGATAAGACGATGTTAAAAATGGAAGAAAACAAAATTAATATCAACCGAATTCACTTCCTTTATGAAGCGTTGGCCAAGAGGCATGCTTCTCCTGAAGAGACCTACCATGCTATCCTAAATAAAGGGCTAAAAGCCTTTAACCTGTCCCTGGGTATTATCAGTCAGATAGAGGGGGATCGTTACTCTCTACTTTCAGTTTCACCAACAGGAGGAGATATTTCAGCGGGCATGGTTTTTGAGTTAAAAAATACCTATTGTCAACGAGTGGTCAACGAAAATAGGATAATAAGCGTTGAACATGCAGGAGAGCACCCAGATTTTAATACTCATCCCGTCTACATTGGCATGCAGCTTGAAAGTTATATCTCGGCACCAATATGGGTGAGAGAGAAATTATGGGGCACATTTAATTTCTCTTCCACTCAGGTAAGAGCAATGTCGTTCTCTGAGGATGACTATGAATTCATTAGTTTAATGGCTGAGGGTGTTGGCTCGTTAATCGAGATGAACTTATTAATCAGTGAAAATGAAATGGTTATTTCAGCGCTACGAAAAAACAACGACATTCTCGAAGATATTTTTAAAAACTCAACCATCGGGATGGCGCTGGTAGCCCCTTCAGGCCTATGGATAAAAGTTAACAGCTCACTGACCAGTATGCTGGGGTATACTGAAGAGCATCTGCTTTCCATCAACTTTCAAAATATCACCCACCCTGATGATTTAAGCACGGATTTAAAACAACTAGAGGCACTTTCTCGAGGAGATATTCCTTTCTACCAATTGGAAAAGCGATACCTGGCGGCGTCAGGCCATTATATATGGATCCTTCTGAGTGTCTCTCTAGTACGTGAGGATAACGGTAATGTCAAATATTACATTGCTCAAATTCAAAGTGTTGATGAGCGAAAAAGGATGGAGGTGGAGCTAAAAAAACAAAAAGAGGAACTGCACAAGGTCAATATTATTTTGGAGCGCATGGCCACGGAGGACAGTCTGACAGAGATTGCCAATCGCCGAAAGTTCATGCTCTGGTTTGAGAGTGAAATGACCAGAGTGGCGCGCCATCCCGTTCCTGTATCACTTGCCATTGCCGATATCGATTTTTTTAAATCGTATAACGACTCCTATGGCCACCAGGAAGGTGACTTTGCCCTAAAGAATATCGCCAGAGAACTCAGCTATACCCTGCGAAGCCAGGATAAAGTCGCGCGGTTTGGCGGGGAAGAATTTATCATGCTTTTCCCTGAAACGGATGAAAAAGGCTGCTTTTTGGCTTGCGAAAGATTACGAAAAAGCGTTGAAAACCTGACATCTCTCAGAAGAACGGTCACGATCAGTATTGGTGCAGTGACATTCCATCCGAAAGAAGGGGAGCTTGTTCACTTTGATGATTTATTGAAAGTAGCGGACTCAAATCTCTATGAAGCGAAAAGGTCTGGGAGAAATCAGGTCAAAGTGGTCTACTTAGATAACCCTCTGAAGTAATCTCTTTTCTCTTTCAATCTGGTTTAGAATAGGGTCTCGTCCCATTGGTACCCCCAATGGCAATACTCTTTTCTTAGCTGATGGACTTCATCATAACGGCATTAAATACCATCCCCAGAGCAACAACGATCAGTAGCCCGGCAAACCCCTTCTGCACGATATGTTCAGGTAAATGATGGCTTAGCCTCCGGCCAATAAACATCCCTGTCACAACACTCAGTACAAACCAGAGGGTAAAAGGCATGGGCAGAGTGGCACCCTGCATCACTGCCGTAGCAATCCCGCCCATACCTACCAATGCGACAATCATCAGGGAGGTCGCGATGCAACTGTGAATGGGCAGGGGCGTAAATTGCCGCAGTAACGGGACGATAATAAATCCTCCGCCCACAGCCAATAGTCCGGTCATAAAACCGGACACCGCCCCGACAGTGAGAAACAGCAGCCATGTGTTTACAGTCCAGACAAATCGTCCGGTGTGTTCATCCAGTGTGACAGGATAAGCGTGCGTGGCCGCCATCTCGGGCGCACGAACCAATCGGCATGCGACGGTTAGCATCACCCCCGCAAACAGCAGGATCAGCAATATAGGGGAAGAACGCTGGGCAACCCATAACCCTACGCTCGTAATGGGCACGCCCGCCAGTGTTATCACGATAGCGGCGCGGTAGCGCACCAGTCCATTGCGCCAGGCATCGATGGCACCCAGAGCCGCACTTCCTGCAACGGCGACCAGAGCCATCGGAGCGGCCTGCTGTGGTGCCCATCCCATGCCTATAACCAGGGTGGGAATGGCAAAAATTCCACCACCCGCTCCTGTGATGCCGAGCACTGCCCCCACGAGCAGACCTAACAGTAACGAGATGACCATGGTGCTTTCCTGATGTGTGGCTGACAACGTCTCGGACAGAATTACGGTGCCTGACGCTTCGCTCGTTTACGTTCAAGCTGTTCAAAAAGCAGCATGCCAGCGACCATTGCGCCAACAAAGACGATACCTTTGCTCACGCCGGCACCGAGTAATACCAGTCCTGGGCCAGGGCAAATACCTGCAAGCCCCCAGCCAATACCAAACAGGATAGCGCCCCCGATCAAACGCTTATCGACCTGTTTGCTGGTTGGCAGGTTTATCGTGCCACCGCACAGCGAGTGGGTGCGCCGTTTCACTGAGCGGAAGGCGAAGAAACCCACGCTGATGGCCCCGCCCATGACAAAAGCCAGTGAAGGGTCCCAGACGCGGGTAATATCCAGAAAACCAATCACCTTCGCGGGGTTTGCCATGCCGCTGATCAGTAATCCAACGCCAAATATCACCCCTGCCAACAGCGAAAAAAACAGATTCATATATACCTCCTTGAGCGATTTACTGTGCGAGTCGGCTCGACTAAATCCGCAAACCCATTAGCCAGACGGTGATAAACGCAACCCCCATAAACGTCAGTGTGGCCACCAGAGAACGGGGGGATAAACGCGATAGACCGCAAACTCCGTGCCCGCTGGTACACCCCGAACCATAACGAGTTCCTATCCCGACCAGCAGCCCAGCGATGATCAGGATAGGCCAGGGGGCAGAAACCTCGATCGCAGGAAGCGGGTAAACGAGAGCATACAAGAGGGGGGATATGATAATGCCCACGAGAAAAGCCAGACGCCAGCCACGATCAGGAGTGCCTCGTGAGAGCACACCGCCGATTATGCCGCTGATCCCTGCAATACGTCCGCAGAACAGGATCAATATCCAGGCCGCACAGCCGATCAATACTCCCCCTAAGAAACTCAGGAACGGAGTGAATTGCACCAGATTAATGGTCATGGTTAACACCTTCTGCGTCATCTTTCGGACAGTAAAGTTGATAGAGGGTATTGAGCAATATCAACACATTCGGATCATCAATGCGGTAGAAAATCTGTTTCCCCTCGCGGCGTGTCGCCACGAGTTGCAGGCGTCGCATCACCCCCAACTGCTGTGACAATGTCGGCTGACCAATCCCTAGAGCACTTTCCATTTGCCCCACAGAAGCTTCTCCCTGACTGAGATGACACAGCAGCAGCAGCCGGTCGTCATTCGCCAGGGCACGCAATACGGCGGCGGCTGCACTGGCGGCATCACGCATTTTTTTTTGGTCAATAAGTGCGTTACTCATGAGTTCTCTTTGCCATCCTGATCCACGTTCACGATAACACTTTACATATTTATATAATATAATATTGTATAATTAAAGCAAGCCAGTGTGAAGATACATCATCCAACGTACATATAAGGAGTTCACCATGACACCACTTATCGAAGGTTTTTACGATCCGGCTACCGGTACTGTCAGCTACGTGTTGGCCGATAGGATTGGGGGAGTTGCAGCCATTATTGATCCGGTTCTGGACTATGACCCGAAATCCGGCCGGACTCAGACAACCTCCGCCGATCGGTTGATGGATTACGTGAAAAAGCAGCAACTTACCGTCAATTGGCTACTGGAAACTCACGCCCATGCCGATCATCTTTCGGCAGCCCATTATTTGCGTGAGAGGGTCGGTGGCAACATCGCCATCAGCGAAAAAATTGTCGAGGTTCAGCGGATATTCAAGCGCGTTTTTAACCTTGAGCACACCTTTGCACTGGATGGTTCACAGTTTGACCATCTGCTGACTGACGGTGAAACCTTTGAACTGGGGGCCTTGACCGTGCAGGCGTTGCACGTTCCTGGTCATACGCCAGCCGATATGGCTTTCCAGGTTGCTGATGCGATTTTCCTTGGCGATACCCTGTTTATGCCTGATGTGGGCACCGCGCGTTGTGATTTCCCGGGTGGGGATGCACAGCAGCTTTATCATTCCATCCGCAAGATCCTCAGTTTTCCGGCTGAGACCCGTTTATATGTGTGCCATGACTATCCTCCTGCAGGCCGGGGTCCCCAATGGAAGAGCAGCGTAGCCGAACAGCGGGCGGCTAATATTCATGTCCATGATGGGAACGATCTGGCCACCTTTGTGGCGCTTCGGCAGGCACGGGATAAAACCCTGGCCGCCCCGGTACTCCTGTTACCGTCCATTCAGATCAATATCCGGGCCGGTGAATTCCCGCCAGCGGAAGATAATGGTGTCTGTTATTTGAAAATCCCTCTAAATCATCTGTAACCGAGCAGCGGTTATTGTTGTCTGAAATAGGAAGGTGTTGATCATGCGTAAAATCAAGTTAGTGATTGTCGGTGGTGTGGCCGGGGGGGCTTCGGCTGCGGTAAGGGCCCGGCGTTTATCGGAAACGGCCGAGATTATTCTGTTAGAGCGTGGTGCCTATGTGTCTTTTGCCAACTGTGGCCTGCCTTATCACATCGGAGGCGAGATCCCCGAACGCCAGCAATTGCTTTTGAAAACACCGCAGGATTTTCTTCAACGTTTCAACATTGATGTCCGTATTGAGCATCAGGTGTTGCAGATCGAGGCGGACAAGAAAGTGGTCCACATCAGGAATGAGCAGACGGGGGAGGTTTACCACGAGAGCTATGACCAACTCCTGCTCAGCACCGGGGGAAACCCTATTCGTCCTCCCCTGCCAGGCGTTGACCTCCCAGGTGTCTTTACCCTGCGTACGCTGCCGGATATGGATAACATTCTGGCGCATATCCACCAACACCGGCTAACACATGCCACGGTCGTCGGGGGCGGGTTTATCGGGTTGGAAATGGTGGAGGCACTGGTCAATCTGGGGATCAGGGTGACATTGTTGGAGTTGGGTGCCCAAGTGATGGCCCCGGTTGATGCCGAGATGGCTGCCGTATTACACCAGGTACTCCGGCAGAAGGGCGTCGATTTGCGTTTGCAATCGGGCTTGGCAGCGATTACGCAGGTGGGTGATACCCAGGATTTACAGCTCAGTTTGAATACGGGTGAGGTGTTGGCGACGGGGATGGTGTTGTTGGCTATCGGTGTAAAACCAGATACGCAATTAGCCAGTAGTGCCGAGTTGGCGCTGGGGCCCCATGGTGGGATCCTGGTTGATCCGTTTATGCGGACATCAGACTCGTGTATCTATGCGGTGGGGGATGTGGTAGAAACGGCGGAATGGGTCACTGGCAATGCGATGTCGGTGCCGCTGGTGGGGCCGGCCAACCGGCAGGGACGCATTGCTGCGGAGAACATGCTCGGTGGGACTCATCGTTATCAGCGCAGTCAGGCAACCGCCATCTGTAAAGTATTTGACCATGCCATAGCCAGCGTCGGCTTGAATGAAAAAACCGTGCAGCGGTTGAACATGAACTATGAAAAAGTGTATGTCCATGCAGCTCACCATGCCAGCTATTACCCGGGAAGTTCCCCTGTGTCGCTAAAACTGCTGTTTTCCCCCGATACTGGCGATATTTTGGGGGCTCAAGCCGTGGGTAAAGCCGGCATCGACAAGTGTATTGATGTGCTGGCGGTGGCGCAGCGGGCCAAGCTGAAGGTGCAGGATCTGGAAGATCTTGAACTGTGTTACGCCCCGCCATTCAACAGTGCCCGTGATGTGGTCAATCAGGTTGGTATGCTGGCGACCAATGTGATCAATGGTGATACCCGGATATGCCATGTGGCCGACATTCTGAATATTAACCCATCGCAACAATGCCTGCTGGATGTCCGTACGTCGAACGAGTTGGAAATGCTGGGCCGGTATCCTGAGGCGTTACATATCCCGGTGGATGAATTACGTTCGCGTCTTAATGAGTTACCGAAAGACAAAGAAATCCTGATTGGCTGTCAGTCAGGCTTACGCGGGCATGTTGCCTACCGATTATTGAAGCAGCAGGGTTTTCGGGCAAGAAATCTCTCCGGGGGCTATAAAACCTATCAGTTGTCTCTCGCAGAATTGTAGATTGCCTCGCCAGTTGATAGAACGTTGGAGCGTTCGATTCATAGATTGATTTGTGTAGGATTGGTGGATGGGTTTAGGGAAGGTGCGAATAAGCGGGGAAATTCTTCTCGGCTGACTCAGTCATTTCATTTCTTCATGTTTGAGCCGATTTTTTCTCCCGTAAATGCCTTGAATCAGCCTATTTAGACCGTTTCTTCGCCATTTAAGGCGTTATCCCCAGTTTTTAGTGAGATCTCTCCCACTGACGTATCATTTGGTCCGCCCGAAACAGGTTGGCCAGCGTGAATAACATCGCCAGTTGGTTATCGTTTTTCAGCAACCCCTTGTATCTGGCTTTCACGAAGCCGAACTGTCGCTTGATGATGCGAAATGGGTGCTCCACCCTGGCCCGGATGCTGGCTTTCATGTATTCGATGTTGATGGCCGTTTTGTTCTTGCGTGGATGCTGTTTCAAGGTTCTTACCTTGCCGGGGCGCTCGGCGATCAGCCAGTCCACATCCACCTCGGCCAGCTCCTCGCGCTGTGGCGCCCCTTGGTAGCCGGCATCGGCTGAGACAAATTGCTCCTCTCCATGCAGCAGATTACCCAGCTGATTGAGGTCATGCTCGTTGGCCGCGGTGGTGACTAGGCTGTGGGTCAGGCCACTCTTGGCATCGACACCAATGTGGGCCTTCATGCCAAA
>NZ_MTEG01000050.1:0-16633 GCF_002108615.1 Klebsiella sp. YJ | reverse complement strand
CGAAAGAAAAGCGGCGATCATCACGTGATTCTCGCTCAATATTCGTAACCAGTAAGCGCATACCCTGAATCACTTAAAGTGTAATTCTCAGGGTGCGAATGACTATAATTCGCTCATAGATATGCCTGTCGCGTTTGCGGCTTTACTTGTTATACCCAACCTGCCTGATTTTTATCGCCAGCATCCCGGAATTGAAATTATCCTGAGCAGCTCAGACCGCCGACGGAATATGCTGCATGATGGCCTGGACTGCATACTGAGGGTGGGGGAGCTGGACGATGGCGACTATATCGCAAAGGAGGTGGGAACCGTTAAAATGACGACCTGCGCCAGTCCTGCGTATCTTGATCAACACGGCACCCCGGAAACAATGGACGAGTTGCAGCAGCATCAGGCCGTCAACTGGATTAACAGCAGCAACAGACAAGTTATGCCCTGGACATTCGGGACGTCAGAGGGCTCCACCGAAATTGAACTTCCAGGCAGGCTTGTCGTGGATAACTCAGAAGCCTACATTGCAGCAGGCCTGGCGGGGCTGGGAATACTACAGGGCATGAATATTTTTTTGCAGCCTTATCTCGATCGCGGGCTGTTGGTAGAGGTTCTGCCAGATAATACGTCCCCGAATCGCAAACTGTAACTTCTGTATCCGCACCGCCATCTCTCCCGAAAAGTACGGGCGTTTACCGACTGGCTGGAAAGTTTATTGTAAACGCCTGGGGGCCTGCAGCCTGCTGGTACGTGCGCTGCCTTTTATCGGCCCGCCAGCTTCTGTATGGCTTCACGGACAGGAGCATCGCCAGACGTCAGCTCAATGATGACGCGGCTGACGGCAGGTTGCTCAATGAGTTCAGCCAGCGTAGCCGCCACGTCATCACGGGGCACGTTACCATACGGGATGGCCAGGCCGGCACGTACATAACCCGTACCAGTCTTATCCTGCAGCGCGCCGGGGCGCAGGATCACCCAGTCAAGCTCGCTTTGTGCTAGTTCCACATCGGCCATTTTTTTAACACGCATATAATTTTCGAATGATTCAGAAGTGGTTTCTCCCCGTGCGGACTCCGGGAATGCAGAAACGAGCAGAAAGCGAGACACACCGGCACTGAGGGCGGCAGCTACCGACTTTTTCAGCCCTTCGCCGTCGACCGCATTGGTCATCTCCTGTCCCCCCTTACCGCCGGCACCGGCAGTAAACACCACTGTATCACTACCTGCAAAGTGCATCGCCAGCGCAGCTGCATCCAGCTCTGTCAGGCTCCCACTGACGGGCTCAGCACCCAGCTCGCCTAGCAATGCCTGCTGCTCTGGCTTACGGTAGAGGGCACGAACAGCATGCCCCCTACCTGAAAGGATCCTGCACAGACGCTGGCCGATTTTGCCTGTACCACCGATAATGAAAACATGAACCACAGTTGTCTCCTTCTGGGGTTATGATGTGTCCGAAATTATAACCTGACATCAGGTCAGTTCCTTTGAGCCTGACCGATTGCACTGCATGCTGCTGCCAGCACCAGACAGCTGGTCAGATACTCAGTTGTTCTTATAGCTGAGAACAACAGCCGTACCGATTTAGCTCTCCCGTCACGATGAGAACTCCTGAACCGGTTACACGCAATGCCGGCCAATATCTTCCGTTATATTCGAAAGATCCACGCAAGTTACTGAAGTGCGAGGGACGCAATGTGTACCTTGAACGAACTGAAGTCAGCGGAACCCTGAAGGTTCGATTCCATAGCGTTCAGAAAACTGCTTGCTGAAGCTCGATAGTGAATTGTAACCCACCCGCCCCGCGACCGTTTTTACCGGCAGCGTCGATGTCATCAGCAGGCGGAGAGCCTCCGCGATACGTGCATCGGCGATAACTGAGCGTAAGCTGGTTGACTCACTGGCCAGGTGGCGCCGAAGCGTGGGGCCACTGAGTCCCGTCAGATCTTCAATTTCAGCAGCACTCCAGGGATGAGCCGGTTTGTCCGCTACCATCTGACGGATTTTCATGGCCAGACTTGGCTGCCGGGCTCGCAGCAAAGCATGGTATCCCATGCCATAAAGCCAGAGCACCACTTCAACCATGGCGTGCAGGGAAAGCGGACGCTTCCCTTCCCGCATTGCGGCTGTCCAGCGGTTAAGGGGTGAAAGAAGAGCTGATACGGAAATGGCTGCGATGCTGCCGGTGTCCTGTGGTGGTGGTGCGGCAAGTAACAGCCTGGCTGCTTCAAGCTGTTCCTCCGCGAGCACCACGCTCAGGGCAACAAACTCACCACTTTGTTCTGAAGGGGCATATTCTATATCGATGCTACGGGCATTCGGGACGACCATAATCTCGCCCGGGATCACCCGGTGCCATTTCTCATTTTCACGATACCGGAATTCTCCTTCCAGCGGGAAGGAAAGGGTCGCACCTTCCACCTCGAACTTCTTTACCTGATGCGTCTGTTCTGCGCGAAGGCAATCGCAGGGAAGTGGAAAACGGGAGCGTGCCAGGGTAAGAAGCTCAGCGAGGAGATCATCAACGGGAGAATCGGAAAAGCTGACTGTTTGCATATTCATCCGGAATTTGACTTTGACCGCTATTATACGTCGCCATATACAAAAGCATACAGCGACGCGTGCGGTTGTCTATTCCCGGATGACAAAAATCAGGCCGATTATAGTTATTGCCATACCCACAAGCATGGGCAATGTAATGGCCTCTCCAAACAGCAACCACGCTTCAGCTGCCGTGAGAATGGGAACCAGGTAAAAGTAAGTAGCGACTTTGGTTGCTTCACCGCTTCGTATCATAAAAATCAGCAACATAATCGCCAGAACCGATACGCCAATAACCAGCCAGCCCAGACCCAGCGCAAATGATAAGCTCCACTGCGTCGGAGCAGATTCGAACATCAGGCTAATTGCACCCATCGATATTGTCAAAGTGACGTACTGTAAAAACGTGTTCGCAAAGATATGTCCATCTCCCTGAGCACGGCGCTGATAAAGCGCTCCGATCGTTACGCCAAATAACCCCAGCATGACCGACCCAAAAGCCACAGGATCCAGTGCAAAACTATGCTGGCCTGGCGAGAGCACCAGGAAAACGCCCGCAAAGCCAATCGCAATACCCAGCCATTTCCGGGGATGCAGGGACTGACGGTGCATGAGTGAAACCAGTATTGCAGTCAGTACCGGCTGCAGGCCGGTGATGAGCGCCACAATGCCTGACGGCATGCCACGATGGATGGCATAAAAGCATCCGCCCAGAAAGAAGCTCTGCAGGAAAAGTCCGACAATCAGGTTGCGAACCATTCCTCTGCCGGACGGAAAACGGGCCCTGAACCCCAGTGTAAGCAGCAGAAGGACCAGACAGGAAAATGCGCCACGCAGGAATAAAAGATGAAACGGCGCGCTGTACTGCACGGTAAATTTGGCTGCGACAAACCCTGACTCCAGAGGAATACAAAAAGCCAGGGCGCAAGAGTAATGAGCCATTTTTTTGTGAGGCAGTGATATTCATAGTATTGCAGGTGGGTTCTTGTCGGGCGATATGAAAGGGGATCTTCCCGGTCACTATTGTGTGCACCGGGAAGGAAGGTGATCAGACTGCGGGTGACCACAGGTCGTAATTCAGTGCGAAGCTGTTACCTTCACGGATAACCTTACCGGTAGTAGGCAGGTTGAAGTGCATACCACTGACAGCCAGGTTATCGCTCGCTGCGCGGTCAAGCACTTTGCTACGGATGGCCGCCGCCGCCGCAGGATCGCTGTCGAACGCGATAGTAACGTCAGGCTGAGCAACCTGAATGTGCGGGAAGTGAACAATATCACCCCAGATGAGCAGCGACTCTTTTTCATCACCCAGCAGATAACCGGTATGTCCTGGTGTATGGCCGAACAGCGGTACAGTCTGAATACCTGGTAAAATCGCTTCCTCGCGGAATGGCACCAGTTTGTCGTCATAAGCGCTGAAGGCGTTCCTTGCTACTTCAAAGAACGGCTTGAATGCGTCAGGCGCGCCAGCGGAAATGGTTTCATCACGCCAGAAAGCGAGTTCTTTCTCATGCACAAACAACTGCTGAACATTGCGGAAAACGGGAGTCTGCAGGGGGCCTGCAAGCCCGCCGATATGGTCAGGATGCGCGTGAGTCAGGAGAAGGGTATCAATCTGAAGCGGGTCAATGCCTGCCGCGGCCAGGGCTACCTGAAGCCGACCGCCCCAGCCATTGATACCTCCGGCACCACTGTCAATCAGGATGGTTCGCTCAGGCGTCTGGATAACGTAGACGTTGATATTAATACGGGGTACTGCTGGCACACCGCGCTTCTGCAGTAAATCCTCGGCACGTGAGCCGTCAATACCAGACAGCAGCTCAAAAGATACGTCCAGATAGCCATCACTCAGCATGGTCACAGTCATGTCACCTACTTTTTTGCGATTGATAGCCGGGGCCTGCCAGTTCAGTTGTGAAGTCATATTGGTCTCCGTTACGATTAGAGGTCATCAGGTTTTACTTTAGCAATAGTAACGAAATTTCTGGTTCGAACTGCTCATCCTGCTACGTAAACCGCTCATTCTTAAAATCCGGAGCACAGCAGGTTATATTGCTTTTGCCTTTCTCATGTAAGGTGTCGGTATTATCTTTACCGGAGCCTGTAATGGACATTATTGGAATTATCATGTCGGCGGGAAAAGCCTCTGACCAGTCCTCAAGCACCCGACAATAGTGTCCCGCCTCAATCCCCGCCAGGGCAGAAGACTCCGGCAGGTAGGCCAGGCCGTAGCCATCTTTTACTGCCTGAAGCATTGGATAAATGCTTGAAAAAGTAAGCTGCCCGTCCACTTTTTTCACAATCTCCCCCTGCCTGACAAATTCCCAGCCATACAGCGGGCCTGTGGGTGACAGACGTATATTGATGCAGTCATGTTTTTCCAGCTGAGAGGGATGTAGCGGCAGACCTCTTTCTGCAAGATAGGTGGACGATCCAATGACGACAAACCGTATGTCCGGTGCGATTCGGACGGCCACCATATCCTTTAATATGTCATCACCAATTCGGACTCCGGCATCAAAATTGCCCTCAACAATGTCGACAAAACCGTTCTGCTGCGACATTTCCACCTTGATATCCGAATATTTTTTTAGTAACGGTGACAATCGTGGCCAGAGACATTCATGAATCATGTGATCTGATACCGTAAGTCTGACCAGCCCAGCCGGTGTATGGCGCAGTCTCTGAAGAGCTGTCACGCCCGCTTCAATGCGCGCAAGACCGGGTTCAAGCGTCAGTAATAATTGTTTACCGGCTTCGGTGACAGCCACCCGCCTGGTTGTACGCATAAGTAACGGCATGCCAACGCGCTCCTCGAGACGACGTATCGTGTGTGAAAGCGTGGATGCCGAGATCCCGAGGCGGACAGCAGCCCGTGAAAAACTGCACTCCTGTGCTACTGCCATGAATGCAACATAGTCATTAAAATCGTGACGCATACCGTTCCCGTTCAGGATCTCCGATAACATTATCAGAACCATTTAGGTTCATGATGCCGATTCTGTGAGCCATCAGGCAACTCCCCCGTTCCGCTCATCCGATCATAATTTTTATAAATCTAGATATTGATAAATCTCAATATGTGGAATAAAGTGTCGTGGTTCTGCGGCTACATCGGCCGAACGACGACATGCCAGGTCGTAAATGCTGAGACATGGCGTTTCAGTGATATTGAAAATTCGCTATATCAGGATATGTAATGAAGACGAAAAACCTGTTCTCTCCCACCAGACTAGGTCCCTACACCCTGAAGAATCGTGTTGTACTTCCGCCTTTAACCCGCTCACGGAGCTCACAACCGGGTGATATTCCGAACGAACTGATGGCTGAATATTACGCACAGCGCAGCAGTGCCGGGTTTATGGTGACCGAAGGAACACAAATCGAACCTCGTGGGCAGGGTTATGCGTGGACCCCGGGGATCTACAGCTCACGGCAAGTGGAAGGCTGGAAGAAAGTGACGCGGGCAGTGCATGAAAAAGAAGGCATCATTTTTGCCCAGCTCTGGCATGTCGGAAGAGTATCCCATAACTCCCTGCAGCCATGTAACGCCTCGCCTGTCGCTCCGTCGGCGATACCGGCAGGGGAAAACGTTAAGGTATTCATCGAAACCGGGCCGGGAGAGGGTGCGCTGGCTACCGCTTCCTGCCCCCGCGCACTGGAAAAAGAGGAAATTAGTGAGATTGTCAGGATGTACGCCGGGGCAGCTCAGAACGCCCTTGATGCCGGTTTTGACGGTGTGGAAATTCACTGTGCAAATGGATACCTGGTTAACCAGTTCATGTCATCCCATAGCAACAAAAGAGAGGATGAATATGGTGGCTCATTACATAACCGGCTGCGGTTTCTGCGCGAAGTGACGCAGGCTGTCGCTGATGTGGTCGGTAAAGACCGTGTGGGAGTCCGTTTTGCTCCGCTCTTTCAGACCACGGATGAAGTAAGGGTCTATCTTGGCCTGGTGGAAGATGATCCCCATGAAACCTATACCGAAGCCGTTAAAATTCTTGAAGAAATCGGAATAGCCTATATTTCTCTTGCTGAAGCCGACTGGGATGATGCTCCCGAATTGCCTGAAGCATTCAGAGCTGAAGTCCGTAAGTTATTCAGCGGTGTAATTATGTATGCCGGGCGATATACGCAAGAAAAAGCCGAACGGATTATCGGTGCTGGCTGGGGAGACATTATCGGATTTGGCCGCCCGTTCATAGCTAATCCGGATTTACCGCAGCGCCTTTATCATGAATGGCCACTGAATCCGGTCGATCCAACAACCATGTATGGTGGAACGGCAAAAGGCTACACAGATTATCCCGCCTTTGGCTAACCATTCTTATGAGCATCAGCTTTTCAAAAGCTGATGCTTAACGTAGAGAAGTATCGTAACATTGCAATTCCTCAATGCGACAAGTGACAGAGTTTATGCCTGATATTGATTTGAATGACGTGATTAAGGCGCTGGGAAACCCTGTTAGAAGAAAAATTCTGCATATGCTCAAGGAACCGAAAATACACTTCCATCAGCCTTATGCTGATGCGGACGAGTTCGGTGTGTGTGTCAGTATCATTCAGGAAAAGGTCGGGCTCTCACAGTCTACCGTTTCTCTTTACCTCTCAGCTCTTCAACGGGCACAACTTGTTACTTCTCAGCGCATCGGTCCCTGGACGTACTACAAACGTGACAATGATAAAATAAGGGTTGTTCTTGAGTTGCTGAAAAATACAATCTGATACAGGACTGAGCACATTCAGTGTAACAGTACCGGGGGTTCGTACTTGCGATCCCGGCAGGCATTCCATGAAAGCGCACTAATTCCTCAATATCAGGCTGCAGACCGGTCATAAGAGGCTAATAGTTTTGCAAAATATCCACCAGTTTGGGTCAAATCACTCTGTCGGTTGGTGTGCATACTCGGTGCAAGGACCTGCAGATATTTAAGATGGCGGATAGCTTGTTACAGTGCCGCTGATGACATTCCGACCCTGTTGCCGTCCGGGTAAGATAATACCTCTGACAGCGGTCATAAAAGCCCAACATAATTGTCTTTCGAGCCATATATTAATCGCTCATCGCGCTCTCTTTTTCGAAGAGGTGTCACTTAATCATGATCGGTCAGTACAAAAAGACAGTGCTTTTCCAAATTCCGGACGGTTGTATGCGAAAACGGTGAAGCTCAACAAATGGTGTCATCGCTGTGCAATGCTCTGCGGGCTCATTCTTTCAGTTAACTGTTTGGTTACAGCTTCAATGAAGTATTTCAGTTAATTCACAGCGAGGGTTTGAGGAAACCACGCTGTGATTACCCAACGCTCATCCGGAGCATCCGGATTGAACTGTCGCTGGAGCTTGTTGGGCGACACGATACTGGCCTCGCCTTTACATGCCCTCGGGCTCCGGTATCCGACCTGAGCCTTTATCCCGACACGTTTCATCAGTCGCCAGACTCTGTTCACTCCGCACTGTTGCCCGCTGTCCCGCAGATCCAGATGGATTTTGCGATAACCATAGACGCATCCCGATTCCAGCCAGAACTGTTTAATCTGTCCTGTCAGTCTCAGGTCTGCCTGATGGCGTTGTGAATGCGGCTGCTGAAGCCAGGCGTAAAAACCACTGGGATGTTCATCCAGCACCCGACAGAGCAGGCGAACAGGCCAGCAATAGGTGTTGTCACGAATAAAGGCGTACCTCAGTCGGACAGCTTTGCGAAGTACGCCGCGGCTTTTTTTAATATGTCCCGTTCGTCGGTAACCCGCTTCAGCTCTTTCTGAAGACGGCGGATCTCGGCCTGAGCATCTGACTGTTCTTTATTAGTGGAAGAATCCGGACCGTAGTTCTTTATCCAGGCGTAAAGGCTGTGGGTGGTGATATCGAGACGCGTTGCAACGCTGGCAACAGAATAACCGCGATCAACAACCTGTTTGACTGCTTCAATTTTAAACTCTTCAGGATAACGCTTACCGCTCATGGGCACCTCTCTTTAAGTCATCTTAAATGACTCTGAGGTGTCTGTTAAACCTGTGGCGATTCACTTACCTGAACCCAGCTCACCTTCCAGACCAATAATATTGACATCAGGTGTCCTGATGATCTGAGCCACATTCTCTGCAACTTTTTCATGACTGCTGCCTCTAAACATATCCTGGTCAGCGGGTGATTCCGTCTGCAATCGTAGAGTCATTCAGCAATTTCCTTCGTTATAACGTAAGATTCTTTCACTATTAGACACAGTACAGAGCCCACAGCAACCAAATGACTGCAGCCGGGGCAGTTTAGTTTTAAGCATGCATAAGCCGATTTCGATGGAATCCCTTTCACACAATAATATTGAATTGAAGCAATGAAAACATTAATGTGTTTGTTGTGACTAGCTGCAGGGGCCTGGAAGAAATTCCAAAGCCTGACAAACCGGAACAGGGCTTGCTCTGCTCCGGTTTTATCCAGTTCATCTTGAAGCCCTTGTTTTTGTTACATATCCCTGCTCACTCTTTCAGCCATTGTTAAGCTTCTTGTGTGTAATCTGCGAATAATACGGATGCAAAATTGATGCAATGGATTATACATACCTACAGCGCACGTTACGCTGAGCTGAATCGAATTTCAGAGAACGTTCTTCGCTATTACCCTGCCCAGCCAGTTGAACACATTTTATCATCCGGCCCCGAGAGTGACATGTTCTCTGCCTGGTACAGCCTTCATCAGAGTCAAACTAGACGTTATTTACAGGCAAAAGAAGACAGCTACAGAGTTTAAGTCTGACATTATTCGTGGCTGTGTCTGCCTTCGGAGTTTTCAGCTTATCCCGATAACAGCGGTTTTGAAAAATTGACGTTTTTTACACCGGTACATTGCCCGAACGCAATCTCCCCCGTAGCGAAATACCGCCCCGCAGAAAATCGTCCATGCTCGGCATGCCCCTGGAACATCAGCATCTTTTCAATAAAGGTTTTACAGCCTATAGTCTGTATAACACAAAATACACCTTACCTGCTGTATTACAGGGCGGTACTCCCTACTCAGTCTGCGAGGCAGGTCACTTATGAATAATCAGTTCCCGATAAAAACGCTGAACCAGCTCAGACCTGTGCTAATCGGGTTTCGCAAAATCAAGGGCTTCACGCAAAAAGATGTGTCTGAGAGGCTTGGCGTAACGCAGCAAACCTATGCCCGCCTGGAAGCAAACCCTGCTAGCGCCAGTATTGATCGTCTGTACAAGGTATTCAGTATTCTGGGCGTAGAAATAACGCTGTCATCTATTTCCCCTTCACCCTTCATTTCCCACACAGAGATGAGGGGGGCATTTGACAGCACTCCCGCCAGACGGGAGAAATGGTGACTATTAGAAGTTTGCTAGTTTTGTCGAATGACGCCAACTACATGTCCGCATCCATCGAGTAGTGGCTTCAAGCCACGATTGTCACTGCCTCCGCTGCCTTTTTCCAGTAACTCTCTCCTTTTAATTCTAATATTTAGGGGTGTCAACGCAAAGCAGAAACGGCACCTTCTTTGCGAGACAGAAATGACCTGTGATTGCCTGGCCGATTTATGGCAGCTAAGTGCGAGAAGCGGATATAGCGAATTCGCCATTGTACGGGATTAGCAGGTTTACTGAAGCAACCTGCGATGGCGTTATGGCAATAGTCAGTCCCCTGTCCAGTCGGCATAGGTGGCCACCTCGTCACCGCCGGGGATAAACTGATTGAAGCCTCCGCGCAAAATCACTTATTCTTTTCCGTTAATAAAATGCAGGAGCAAAGTCATGACTGGCGAAATTCGTGGGCGAGGCAGGCCACGAAAAACAGAGAGTACCTATACAGATACCCGTAATGACCTGATCCGAAGCGGGCTTGAACTGCTCACGCAGAATGGTTTTCTTTCAACGGGAGTCGATGCCATTGTCAAAAATGCCAGTGTTCCTAAAGGCTCATTTTATTACTATTTCAAGAGCAAAGAAGAGTATGCCCAGACTGTTCTGAGCGCCTATGACAGTTTCTTTGTGCATAAACTCCAAAAACATCTGTATGAATCATCCTTCACACCAATGATGCGTCTGGAAAATTTCATCGACGATGCCTGCGACGGCATTAAAAAGTACAATTTCACCCGGGGCTGTCTGGTTGGCAATATGATGCAGGAGAGTCCGGGTCTTCCACTGTCCTTTATCAAACAGCTCCACGAAATACTTGAGCGCTGGCAGGCGCTTGTGGCGTGCTGTCTGTCCGACGCGTTATCTTCGGGCGAAATCCGTTCCGATATGAATAATACGCAACTGGCGGCCATTTTCTGGAGCAGTTGGGAGGGTGCCGTAATGCGTGCCAAACTTTATTGCTCAACCCAGCCTGTGTACGACTTCTGGAGCTATTTCAAAAAGTCAGTACGCTATCAGCCCTCTAAGGACACGGCTGTTGAAAAGTAAAAAAGGGGCCGCAGCCCCTGATAATAATTATCAAACCCAGGCTGAGCCTGGCTTCCACTTCATTAGCTACACTGAATTACTGCCCGGCCACGAATTCCGCCACTCAGAAGTTTTTCGGCCACATTGATGGCATCACTCAGCGGATAAACGGTGGTCAGGCTATCCAGTCTGGACTCCGGTAAATACTGTACCGCCTGCTGCCAGATCGCCGCTCTTTTTTCCTTCGCGAACATGACACTGTCAATCCCTTTCAGCGTGACGCCACGCAGGATAAACGGAGCCACATTCCCCATTAGTTCCATCCCCTGTGCCATGCCGCAGGCTGCAACAATACTGCCATAACGCACCCCGGCGCATACATTGCAGAGCGTATGGCTACCGACTGTATCAATGGCGGCAGCCCAGCGTTCTTTCTGTAACGGTTTTCCGGGACAGGAGAGCTCGGAACGGTTAATAATCTCGTCCACACCGACCGTTTTATAGAGCCAGGCAGCCTCTTCCGGGCGTCCAGTAGACGCCGTAACGCGGTACCCCATTGATGCAAGGATCATGGCCGCAATGCTCCCGACGCCGCCGCTGGCACCGGTAACAAGTACCGGACCATCTTCAGGCTTAATACCATGATTCAGAAGTGCGTCTACGCACAGCATCGCGGTAAACCCAGCTGTTCCGATTGCCATTACGTGTTTGCCGTTAGCGCCAGCCGGGAGCGGCGTCAGCCAGTCTCCATTTACCCGTGCTTTTTCGGATAGTCCGCCCCAGTGTTTTTCCCCAACACCCCAGCCGGTCAGGAGAACCTTATCTCCGGCCTGATATTCGGGATGTGAACTGGCGGACACTGTACCGGTAAAATCAATGCCGGGCACCATGGGAAAGCGTCGGACGATTGGGCCCCGGCCCGTAATGGCCAGTGCGTCTTTGTAGTTGATGGATGAATAGTCAACATTGACCTCCACATCCCCCTGCGGTAGTTCACTTTCAGCGATTTCAGCAAGTTGCGCACTATAGCGTCCATCTGTTTTGTTGATTAATAAAGATTTAAACACGTTCACCTCGTTTGTCCGGGCGTTTACCGTTCAGTCATTAAGTCGTCAATAAATAATATTGACCGATCGTCTAATAATCAACACTACTATCCCAGTGCTTTGCCAGCATTCAAGAAACATTATTCATTTCATGCACTTAAAGCTGTCTTTTTTGACCGACATCAAACTGTATTCTGGTTTATCTGGTGCAGAGGGAAAATCAGCATCCCTGAAGATACATAGCTAATGCTTCAGAACACGGCTGATGATGCGATAAAACAACCAGGCTTTAATGAGTTAGTCTGAGCGGACCTTCGGCTCAGTAAATAGGTCCGCTCCGTGCCAAGAGCAGACGCTGGTAATTCGGGTAATGGTGCCAACTTACTGATTTAGTGTATGATGGTGTTTTTGAGGTGCTCCAGTGGCTTCTGTTTCTATCAGCTGTCCCTCCTGTTCAGCTACTGAAGGCGTGGTGCGTAACGGTAAAAGTACTGCCGGACATCAGCGCTATCTCTGCTCTCACTGCCGTAAAACATGGCAGCTACAGTTCACTTACACCGTCTCTCAGCCCGGTACACACCAGAAAATTATTGATATGGCCATGAATGGCGTCGGATGTCGCGCCAGTGCACGCATTATGGGCGTTGGCCTCAACACGATTTTACGACACTTAAAAAACTCAGGCCGCAGTCGGTAAACTCACGCATACAACCGGGCAGTGACGTCATTGTTTGCGCGGAAATGGACGAACAGTGGGGTTACGTCGGCGCTAAATCACGCCAGCGCTGGTTGTTTTACGCGTATGACAGGATACGGAGGACGGTTGTGGCGCACGTATTCGGTGAACGCACGTTGGTCACGCTGGAGCGTCTTCTGGGCCTGCTGTCGGCCTTTGAGGTCGTGGTATGGATGACGGATGGCTGGCCGCTTTATGAATCACGCCTGAAGGGAGAACTGCACGTTATCAGCAAGCGATATACGCAGCGCATTGAGCGGCATAACCTGAATCTGAGGCAGCATCTGGCAAGGCTGGGCAGGAAGTCACTGTCGTTCTCAAAATCGGTGGAGCTGCATGACAAAGTCATCGGGCATTATCTGAACATAAAACACTATCAGTAAGTTGGAGTCATTACCGGTGCTCTGATATATTTATTATACTATAGTGGGGTATGTGTTGATCTTAATGTAATACTCCCCTATAGTATAAGAAATACAGAGCAGTGAGGTAAGCAATGCCCAGTACTCCTGAAGAGAAAAAAAAGGTCCTAACCCGGGTTCGCCGTATCCGGGGTCAGATTGATGCTCTGGAAAGAGCACTTGAAAGTGGCGCTGAATGCCGTTCCGTTCTCCAGCAAATCGCCGCCGTCCGGGGCGCCGCTAACGGACTGATGGCAGAGGTGCTGGAGAGCCACATACGGGAAACCTTTGACCAGAATGACAGCTACAGTCATGAAGTCAGTAAATCAGTTGACGATACGATTGAGCTGGTTCGTGCCTATCTTAAATAGGTGAGGCCATTATTACATTGAGGATATATTACGTATGAAATCACGTGCCGCTGTTGCATTTGCACCAGGGAAGCCCCTGGAGATTGTTGAAATTGATGTTGCTCCGCCTAAAAAAGGCGAGGTGCTGATTAAAAACACCCACACAGGTGTCTGCCATACCGATGCCTTTACCCTCTCAGGGAATGACCCTGAGGGCGTTTTCCCGGTGGTTCTCGGCCACGAGGGAGCCGGTATCGTCGTTGAAGTTGGTGAAGGCGTCACCAGTGTGAAGCCGGGTGACCATGTTATTCCGCTCTACACCGCTGAATGCGGGGAGTGTGAATTCTGCCAGTCCGGTAAAACGAACCTCTGTGTATCGGTTCGCGAGACTCAGGGCAAAGGACTGATGCCTGACGGGACCACTCGCTTTTCATACAACGGTCAGCCTCTTTACCACTACATGGGATGTTCCACATTCAGTGAATACACCGTTGTGGCCGAGGTTTCTCTGGCAAAAATTAACCCGGAGGCGAACCATGAACACGTCTGCCTGTTGGGTTGTGGCGTGACTACCGGTATTGGCGCCGTCCATAACACGGCTAAAGTGCAGCCGGGCGATTCAGTTGCCATTTTTGGTCTGGGGGCAATTGGTCTGGCTGCGGTACAGGGGGCCCGTCAGGCAAAAGCGGGACGTATTATCGCTATCGATACTAATCCGACAAAATTTGACCTGGCCCGTCAGTTCGGGGCCACTGACTGCATTAACCCGAATGATTATGACAAACCGATTAAAGATGTTCTGCTGGATATCAACAAGTGGGGTATTGACCATACCTTTGAATGTATCGGTAACGTTAACGTCATGCGTGCAGCGCTGGAAAGTGCTCACCGTGGGTGGGGGCAGTCCGTTGTCATTGGTGTCGCAGGGGCCGGACAGGAGATTTCCACCCGTCCTTTCCAGCTGGTCACCGGGCGCGTATGGAAAGGTTCCGCGTTTGGCGGAGTAAAAGGCCGCACTCAGCTCCCCGGTATGGTCGAGGATGCCATGAAGGGGGATATTGACCTTGAGCCATTTGTAACCCATACGATGACACTGGATGAAATCAATGACGCCTTCGAGCTTATGCATGAAGGCAAATCTATCCGGACAGTGATTCATTACTGATCCCATCAGAATTTTAATCAACTCAAACTGAAGGAAGTGGAAAATGACAACTCCGGTAATTTCTGGTGACGGCATCTTTTCTCATGTGTTCATTGGCGCAGCCGATGTCGAGAAATCCTCCGCATTTTACGATGTCGTCCTGGGCACGCTTGGTATCAATAACCTCGGCCCGTTTGGCAACGGCTGGGTACTCTATGGCCGCGAAAAGCCGGCATTTATCATTGCCCGTCCGGGCAACGGTGAAGCACCTTCCGCTAACGGGGTGACTGTCGGCTTCGCTGCTGCCACCCCGGAAGAGGTTGATGCTTTCCATGCTGCCGGCCTTGCCGCCGGTGGAGCTGATGAAGGTCAACCTGGCCCGCGTGGTCACCTTCCCGGGGCCTATGCTGCCTACCTGCGGGATCCGGCGGGTAACAAAATCACGGCGTATACGTTTATCTGACGTCCGGATTTAAAGATACTTCCCCTGGCTTCGGTCAGGGGAAATAACCATGAGATAACGGCTGATGGAACTCATTGAGCAGCATGCCAGCTCTGGCGGCTGGCAAAACGTGTACCGGCATTATTCACAATCCCTTAATTGTGAAATGAATTTCGGTGTGTATCTTCCTCCCAAAGCAGTAACAGAAAAACTGCCGGTACTATACTGGTTGTCGGGCCTGACCTGTACTGAGCAGAATTTCATCACCAAATCAGGTATGCAGCATTATGCAGCCCGGCATAACGTCATCGTTGTTGTCCCGGATACCAGTCCCCGGGGTAATAATGTCCCGGATGCCGACAGTTACGATCTTGGCCAGGGGGCCGGTTTTTATCTGAACGCGACGGAACAGCCGTGGAATGTTCATTACAGGATGTATGACTATATTCTCAGAGAGCTTCCGGATGTCGTCATGAATCATTTTCCTGCAACGGCAAGAAAATCTATATCCGGTCATTCTATGGGAGGGCTGGGTGCTCTGGTGCTGGCTCTGCGAAATCCTGGTGAATATGTGAGCGTATCAGCATTTTCCCCGATAGTATCGCCTTCTCAGGTGCCATGGGGGCAACAGGCATTTAGCGCTTACCTGGGTGAAAACAGAAAAACGTGGGAAGCCTACGATCCAGTCAGCCTCATTTTACAGGGTGAAAAATTACCAGAAATCTTCATTGATCAGGGGCTGAGTGACGCCTTTTATGAAGAGCAACTGCGCACCAAAATCCTTGAGAGAGTATGCAATGAGATGAACCTCAATGCGTCGTTCCGATATCATACTGGATACGACCACAGCTATTATTTCATTTCCAGCTTTATTGGTGAGCACATTGCTTACCATGCCAACAGGCTCAGGCTGTCAGCATGAGTTGATTTCCAGCCTCAGAAAATGTGCTTAATTTTCAGGCCTGAACAGGGCCTGAACCCTGCAGACCTGAGATGTACTGTAACTGGTGGCTTCAGCAGTTTCTCTTATGCTCAGTTTCTTGACCTGTCGGTAATACAGAACTTTCTTATGTCGTTCCTGATCGGCCTGTTTGCCCCGGTGAATCGCCACGGATAATCTAGACACTTCCGAGCCGTTGATGGACTGACCCCGCCCCGGTAGACGATCCTGCCCTATAGTTTGGACTGACCCCACGCCTGTAGACAAATCCTGTCCTCACGACGAGGCCTGTTCGAAGGCCTCCGGACTGACGTCGCCGAGGTGGCTGTGGCGCCGGGACCGGTTATAGAAGACTTCAATGTAATCGAAGATCCGCCCGGGCCAGATCCCTGGTTTTATATATGCGTTTTCTGATCCGTTCTTTTTTCAGCGAACTGAAGAACGATTCGGCCACCGCATTATCCCAGCAGTTGCCACGCCGGCTCATGCTCGGCGCCAGGTTATTGGCCCGGTAGAAGCGCTGCCAGTCGTCACTGCCGTACTGGCTGCCCTGGACGCCCTTCTAAGAGTCAAGCTGTTATCGGGATACTGTTGATCCGCCTGTTTTGATTGCGCAGTAACGTGTAAACTTCGCGGGAGATATATCGCTTTAGAC
>NZ_MTEG01000049.1:0-16672 GCF_002108615.1 Klebsiella sp. YJ | reverse complement strand
TTTAAATATGGCGGTGAGGGGGGGATTGACTCGCTTTGCTCGCCCTGCGGGCAGTCTGTTCGCTACGCTCTCAGTCTGTCCAACTGGCTGTCGCCAGTTGTCGACCCCCGGTCGGGGATTCTCATCCCCCGCAGGCGTGCAACATGCAAAAAAAAAGCCCGCATTTTCATGCGAGCTCTTCTTAAAATATGGCGGTGAGGGGGGGATTCGAACCCCCGATACGTTGCCGTATACACACTTTCCAGGCGTGCTCCTTCAGCCACTCGGACACCTCACCATATTGTCGCTCCCGTTGTTGCCGGGAACGGGCGCTAATTTAGGGAAATACGTATCTCTCGTCAATCAACTTTTTCAAAAAACAGCGTATTTAGACAAACTTCGCGCAACTTGCTTTTTTAATGCGCGACAATCGTTTTTTTTGTCGCCACCCGCTTTTTATTCGATAGAAAAATGAAATTTGCTATGCTGGCAATCCAATAGAAAACAATAAGTAAAATACGGCGCCAGGGTCAACCTGCAACCCGCGCCCGCGATCAGGAGCCATGATGGACATAATCTTTTATCACCCGACATTTGATACCGCTTACTGGATTGCCGAGCTGGAAAAGCAGCTGCCGGGGGCGCGCGTACGTGAATGGAAGTCCGGCGATACTCAGCATGCGGACTATGCGCTGGTCTGGCATCCGCCGGTGGAAATGCTGCAGGGGCGGGACTTAAAAGCCGTTTTTGCTCTCGGCGCTGGCGTCGATTCTATTCTGAGTAAACTCCGTGAGCACCCGGAAATGCTGCCGATGTCGATTCCACTCTTTCGCCTCGAAGACACCGGAATGGGTCAGCAGATGCAAGAGTATGCGGTGAGTCAGGTGCTGCACTGGTTCCGTCGCTTCGACGATTACCAGGCATTAAAACAGCAGGCCCGCTGGCAGCCGCTGGAGGACTATCGTCGCGAAGAGTTTACCATCGGGATAATGGGCGCGGGCGTGCTCGGTTCGAAAGTGGCGGAAGCGCTGCAGGTATGGGGGTTTCCACTGCGGAGCTGGAGCCGTAGTCGTAAATCCTGGCCTCAGGTGCAAAGCTTTGCCGGTCAGGAGGAGCTGGGCGACTTCCTCGGCGCTACGCGGGTGCTGATCAACCTGCTGCCGAACACGGCGGAAACCGTCGGCATTATTAACCAGAGACTGTTGGCGCAGCTTCCGGATAACAGCTATGTTCTCAATCTGGCACGCGGCGTTCATGTGGTCGAAGCGGATCTGCTGGCGGCACTGAATAGCGGTAAGCTTAAAGGCGCGATGCTGGATGTCTTCAGCCGCGAGCCATTACCGGCGGAAAGCCCGCTGTGGGCGCATCCTCGGGTGGCGATGACGCCACATGTCGCTGCAGTCACGCGTCCGCAGGAAGCGATCGCCTATATTGCCGGCACCATTGGTCGGCTGGAGCGCGGGGAAGCGGTGAACGGGCAGGTCGACCGTCAGCGCGGCTACTAAGAGAAAACCCCGCTGTGGCGGGGTTTTGCTAATCATGCGTCCTGATTCCTGCTATTCTTGCCACAAACAGAGAAGGAGATTGTGATGTATCCTGTTGACCTGCATATGCATACCGTCGCCAGTACCCACGCCTACAGTACCCTGCACGATTATATTGCTGAAGCAAAGCGTAAGGGGATCAAACTTTTCGCCATTACCGACCATGGTCCGGATATGGCCGATGCTCCGCACTACTGGCATTTCGTCAATATGCGCATCTGGCCGCGGATGGTCGACGGCGTTGGTATTTTACGCGGTATTGAAGCCAACATAAAAAATACCCAGGGCGAAATTGACTGCACCGGGCCGATGCTGACCTCACTGGACCTGTTTATTGCGGGCTTCCATGAGCCGGTTTTCCCGCCGCAGGATAAAGCCACCCATACTGAAGCGATGATCGCCACGATGGCGAGCGGCGCGGTACATATTATTAGCCATCCGGGTAATCCGAAATACCCCGTCGATATTCCGGCGATAGCCGCCGCAGCGGCAAAATACCAGGTGGCGCTGGAAATCAACAACTCATCCTTCGTCTCGTCACGTGTGGGCAGCGAAGATAACTGCCGGGCGATTGCCGCCGCCGTACGCGATGCCGGAGGTTGGGTCGCGCTGGGATCGGATTCGCATACCGCATTTACGCTCGGCGAGTTCAAAGAGTGTCGTAAGATCCTCGATGATGTGCACTTCCCCGAAGAGCGGATCCTTAACGTGTCCCCGCGTCGGCTGTTGAATTTCCTTGAGTCTCGCGGGATGCCGGCGATCCCTGAATTTGCCGATCTTTAATATGAATAACTGGAAAAATTGAATGAACGAGTTTTCAATCCTCTGCCGCGTGCTGGGCTCTTTGTACTACCGTCAGCCGCAGGATCCGCTGCTGGTCCCGCTGTTTACCCTGATCCGTGAAGGGAAGTTGGCGGCGAGCTGGCCGCTGGAGCAGGATGAGCTGCTGGAACGTCTGCAAAAAAGCTGCGACGTGCAACCGCTGGCCGCCGATTACAATGCGCTGTTTGTCGGTGAAGAGTGCAGCGTTCCTCCTTATCGTAGCGCGTGGGTTGACGGGGCAAGCGAAGCTGAAGTTCGCGGTTTCTTCAGCGAGCACGGGATCCCGAGCGGAGAAGGTCAGGCCGACCACATTGGGTCACTGCTGCTGGCCGCCTCCTGGCTTGAAGATCATCCTACGGAAGAGGAAAGCGAAACGCTGGAAACGCTGTTTGCTGACTACATTCTGCCGTGGTGCGGGGTTTTCCTCGGCAAAGTCGAGGCGCATGCCGGTACCCCTTTCTGGCGGACGATGGCACCTCTGACGCGGGAAGCGCTCTCCGCCATGTGGGATGAACTGCAGGAAGAAGCGGAAGAATAAATGTGATTTTTGTCACGTTTTTGTTGCAATGAAAAGTATTATCTTGCATATAACGTGCTTCAGATCTCATTTGGCGGGCGCGTATCTGCTATGATACGCGCCATGAACATACTCCTCGCAATCGCAATAACGACAGGCATTCTCTCCGGAATCTGGGGATGGGTGGCGGTCGCGCTTGGCCTGTTGAGCTGGGCGGGCTTTCTGGGCTGCACGGCCTATTTCGCTTGCCCGCAGGGCGGGCTAAAAGGGTTGCTGATCTCAACTTGTACGGTAATGAGCGGTGTGGTGTGGGCGCTGGTTATTATTTACGGCAGCGCGCTGGCGCCGCATCTTGAAATCCTCGGCTATATGATGACCGGGGGCGTGGCGTTCCTGATGTGTATTCAGGCTCGTCAGCTGCTGCTCTCCTTTGTCCCAGGCACTTTTATTGGCGCCTGCGCCACGTTTGCCGGCGACGGTAACTGGCGGCTGGTCGTACCTTCGCTGGCACTAGGGCTGGTGTTTGGTTACGCGATGAAAAATTGCGGGCTATGGCTGGCCGCGCGTGCGCGGAAAAACAAATCCCCATTAGTGAACGAAACGCCCGACCAGGCATAAGCTGATTTCGCCCGCATAATAAACAGGACCTCAGGTCCTGTTTTTCTTTCTGCCTGTACTGTTCTGCCTGTACTGTTCTGGCTGTTCAGACCGGTGGCCCGTCGGCCCGACTCATGGGGGAGCCCCGCGACGAAACCGCAACGTCAAGAGATATTAACCCGCAACATAGCCTTGCTATCCTCCGGACAGGTTATAACCAGCCGCAGCTTCCCGGACTTTCGTCGGGCGGGCTATCGTGCCATATTACCCACTATGCTTTATGTAAAGACGTTTGCCGACAGGAGGCGAAATGACTGTTAAACCTGAGGTTATTCTCGGCGACATCACTACGCTTGACGTCGATGTTATCGTCAATGCCGCCAATCCCTCGCTGCTTGGCGGCGGGGGCGTGGACGGCGCAATCCATCGTGCAGCCGGGCCGGAGCTCCTTGCCGCTTGTCAGGTCGTCCGGCAACAACAAGGCGAGTGCCCTCCTGGTCATGCGGTGATTACTACCGCGGGTCAGCTGCCGGCTAGCGCGGTGATCCATGCCGTCGGGCCCGTCTGGCAGGGCGGCGGTCATCAGGAGGCTGAACTGCTTGCTGATGCGTATCGAAACAGCCTGCAGTTGGCGTCGGCGAACAGCTACCGCTCGATTGCCTTCCCGGCCATCAGTACCGGGGTATATGGATATCCTAAGCAGGCGGCGGCGGAAATCGCCGTGCAGACGGTCAGCGCCTTTCTGACGCGTTACAACCCTCTGGAGCGCGTCTGCTTTGTCTGTTTCGATGAGGAGACCGCGGATATTTATCGGCGCTTGCTTGAGCCCCGCCGCGGTGCGTGAAAGTGGGGGCACCCCGACCACCCGCCGCCTGACATCAGCAGGCGAGCGGGCGGGCGATCAGCCTGCGGACACTTGAGTCTTAGCCGCTTTCGGCTGGAATTTCCCCGAAAAGAGAAAGCGTAACAGGGGGATGCGCAGATGGATTTCATACAGCACCAGCGCAATACCGACCACGAAGACTAAGCCAGCAATAAACCCCAGCGCATTGGATTTGATCGCTGGCGCCAGCCATGCGCCATAAAGCAGGGTAAGCGGGTGGTGCACCAGATAAATGAACAGTGAAGCATTAACAAAATAGGTCACCCGCGCCGACTGAAAGTTCAGCAGACGGTGGCCGAGAGAAAAGACCACGTTCACCATCCACAGACCCAGTACCATGGTAATGACCGACTCGGTTTCATACATCCAGCCATCACCAGAACCATATTGCTGATTCAGGCGATAGGCGATAAAGCCTAGCAGCGCACCGACGAAGCACCATGGCGACGGGGTGGTAAACATCGTTTTTAAGCGCGGATTGATAAATACCTGGGCGCCAAGAATGAAGAAGGGCAGGTAAAACAGAGTCTGCATTACGATGAAATTAAACAGGCCGTTGCTGAGCAAGGGGGCATAAAGGACAAACAGCGAGCGGCGGATCACCGCGTAAAGCACGCCGAGCGCCAGAAAAATCATCGATAGCTGACCTAATGTGACGGTGTCACCAAAGGTTGACGCCTTGCCTGAGCGGCGGCCGGTCAGCCACCGAAACAGCACGACGCCCAGAGACGTCAGCACCACCAGCACCAGTAAAAACCACAGGTGAGAAACCAGTTCCCACGCCAGAGTATTGAATTTGTCGTAACCCGAGAGGGTGTGCCAGTTTTCGGCCTTGCCGTTAACGTACTGCAGCATGATGAACTGCGGCAGCGTCAGCAGAGGGATGGCGGTCAACATAGGAATGCCGACACGCTCAACGCGCACTTTCCACCACTTCTTCAGCGGATAACGTAAAAAAAGCATGTAGGAAAAGTAGCCAGAAATGACAAAGAAGACCTGCATGCGAAAAGCATGGATAAAATCGTTAAACAGCGTCAGCCACCAGGAGGGCTCGAGGCTATTCACATGCCAGCTGTGGCTGGAATAGATCAGTGATATATGAAAAGGGATCCCCAGTAGCATCAGCCAGGCGCGGATGCTATCGAAGAAATATTCACGTTGTACTGGCGTATTATTCATACAATATCACTACATTCTCGGACAATTCGTCTTATCACTCAACGTGATAACGTTTAAATTCTCAACAACCCTACATCAACTCTGGATACCTGTCTCCAGGATAAGTACGTAAAGTACCAATGTGACAGTTAACTGCCTATTACCTGCGCCGCTAAGGTGAACAAAGCAGGGATTATGTTGTCGGATTGCCTGAATTACCATTAAAATAGATCGGATCGATTTAAGCACACAAAGGGGGAAGTGCTTACTTATATGAAACTTAAACCACAGATGATGAAAATGCGCTGGTTAAGCGCAGCCGTAATGTTGTCCCTGTGTACTTCATCTGCATGGGCGTTTAGCATTGATGACGTTGCAAAACAGGCCAAAGCGTTAGCCGGGAAAGGCTATGAAGCGCCGAAGAGCAACCTGCCCTCCGCTTTCCGCGACATGAAATACGCGGACTACCAGCAAATCCAGTTTAATCACGATAAGGCTTACTGGAACAATCAGAAAACCCCATTCAAACTAGAGTTTTATCATCAGGGCATGTACTTCGACACGCCGGTCACCATTAACGAAGTGACGGCAAGCAGCGTGCGTAAGATTAAATATAATCCGGATTACTTTAATTTTGGCAGCGTCCAGCATGATAAAGATACGGTGAAAGACCTGGGCTTCGCCGGTTTCAAAGTACTGTACCCGATCAACAGCAAAGATAAGAACGACGAAATCGTCAGCATGCTCGGCGCCAGCTACTTCCGTGTTCTGGGCCAGGGCCAGGTGTACGGGCTTTCCGCGCGCGGCCTGGCTATCGATACCGCGCTGCCTTCCGGCGAAGAATTCCCTCGTTTTCGTGAGTTCTGGATTGAGCATCCAAAAGCCACGGACAAGCGTTTGACTATTTATGCACTGCTTGACTCCCCACGTGCGACCGGCGCCTATCGTTTTGTGATTATGCCGGGCCGCGATACCGTCGTTGATGTGCAGTCTAAAGTGTACCTGCGTGACAAAGTCGGCAAGCTAGGCGTTGCGCCGCTGACCAGCATGTTCCTGTTCGGGCCGAATCAACCCTCTCCGGCGACCAACTATCGTCCGGCGCTGCATGATTCTAACGGCCTGTCGATTCTTGCCGGTAACGGCGAGTGGATCTGGCGTCCGCTGAACAATCCGAAGCATCTGGCCGTCAGCAGCTATGCGATGGAAAATCCGCAGGGCTTTGGCCTGCTGCAGCGCGGCCGTCAGTTCTCGCGCTTTGAGGACCTCGACGACCGTTACGATCTGCGCCCGAGCGCCTGGATCACTCCGAAAGGCGACTGGGGTAAAGGGAAAATCGAACTGGTTGAAATCCCGACCAATGACGAAACCAACGACAACATCGTGACTTACTGGACGCCGGATCAGCTGCCGGAACCGGGTAAGGAGATGAACTTCAAATACTCGATTACCTTCAGCCGCGATGAAGACAAACTGCACGCGCCGGATAACGCCTATGTGATGCAGACCCGCCGTTCTACCGGTGATGTGAAGCAGTCGAACCTGATTCGTCAGCCGGATGGCACCATTGCCTTTATCGTTGACTTCACCGGCGCTGAAATGAAAAAAATGCCGTCAGATACGCCGGTAACGGCGCAGGCGAGCATCGGTGATAACGCGGAAATTGTCGAGAATACCGTGCGTTATAACCCGGTCACTAAGGGCTGGCGTATGGTTCTGCGTGTGAAGGTGAAAGATCCGAAGAAAACCACGGAAATGCGCGCTGCGCTGGTCAATGCTGACCAGACGCTGAGTGAAACCTGGAGCTATCAGCTGCCTGCCAATGAATAAGATAACCAAGTACATTGACGCGTTGCCGCTGTCTGAGGCTGAAAAAGCCGCGCTGCCTGATACCAGCCTGCAGGCGGTACATGAAGCGCTGGACGCCGATCATCATGCTTTTGTTCGTGAAGACGATTCCCCACTGGGTTCCGTGAAATCCCGACTGGAACATAGCTGGCCAGACTCCCTGGCCGGTAACCAGCTGATAAAAGATGATGAAGGGCGTACTCAGCTCAACGCAATGCCGAAAGCAAAACGCTCCTCAATGTTCCCGGACCCGTGGCGCACCAACCCGGTTGGGCGTTTCTGGGATCGGTTACGCGGACGTGATGTCACCCCGCGCTATCTTTCTCGCCTGACCAAAGAAGAGCAGGAGAGCGAGCAGAAGTGGCGTACCGTCGGGACCATCCGTCGCTACATCCTGCTGCTGCTGACGCTGGCGCAGACCGTTGTCGCAACCTGGTACATGAAAACCATCCTGCCGTATCAGGGATGGGCGCTCATCAACCCGGCTGACATGGTCGGGCAGAATCTGTGGATTTCCTTCATGCAGCTGCTGCCGTATATGCTGCAAACCGGGATCCTGATCCTTTTCGCGGTCCTTTTCTGTTGGGTTTCGGCCGGTTTCTGGACCGCGCTGATGGGCTTCCTGCAGCTGCTGATGGGGCGCGATAAATACAGTATTTCCGCCTCAACCGTCGGCGATGAACCGCTTAACCCGCAACACCGTACGGCGCTGATCATGCCGATCTGCAACGAAGACGTCGATCGCGTATTCGCTGGCCTGCGTGCCACCTGGGAGTCGGTGAAGGCGACAGGGCAACAGCAGCACTTCGACGTGTATATCCTGAGTGACAGCTACAACCCGGATATCTGCGTTGCCGAGCAGAAAGCGTGGATGGAGCTGATTGCGGAAGTGCAGGGCGAGGGGCAGATTTTCTATCGCCGTCGTCGTCGTCGCGTGAAGCGTAAGAGTGGTAACATCGATGACTTCTGCCGTCGCTGGGGCAGCCAGTATAGCTATATGGTGGTGCTGGATGCTGACTCGGTGATGACCGGTGAATGTCTGACCGGGCTGGTGCGTCTGATGGAAGCGAACCCGAATGCCGGGATCATCCAGTCCTCGCCGCGCGCCTCTGGTATGGACACCCTGTATGCCCGTTGCCAGCAGTTTGCGACCCGCGTTTACGGTCCGCTGTTCACCGCCGGCCTGCACTTCTGGCAGCTTGGCGAATCCCACTACTGGGGCCACAACGCCATTATTCGCGTGAAGCCGTTTATCGAGCACTGCGCGCTGGCGCCGCTGCCGGGAGAAGGTTCATTTGCCGGGTCGATTCTGTCGCACGACTTCGTGGAAGCGGCGCTGATGCGTCGTGCCGGCTGGGGGGTGTGGATAGCCTACGATCTGCCGGGCTCTTATGAAGAACTGCCGCCGAACCTGCTGGACGAACTGAAGCGTGACCGCCGCTGGTGCCACGGTAACCTGATGAACTTCCGTCTGTTCCTGGTCAAAGGCATGCACCCGGTGCACCGTGCGGTGTTCCTGACCGGCGTCATGTCCTACCTGTCGGCGCCGCTGTGGTTCATGTTCCTCGCCCTGTCGACCGCGCTACAGGTTGTACATGCGCTGACTGAGCCACAGTATTTCCTGCAGCCGCGGCAGCTGTTCCCGGTATGGCCGCAGTGGCGTCCGGAGCTGGCGATTGCGCTGTTCGCCTCGACAATGGTGCTGCTGTTCCTGCCGAAATTGCTGAGTATTATTCTGGTGTGGTGCAAAGGTTCAAAAGAGTACGGCGGCTTTATTCGCGTCACGCTCTCTTTGCTGCTGGAAGTCCTCTTCTCGGTACTGCTGGCGCCGGTGCGCATGCTGTTCCACACCGTGTTTGTGGTCAGCGCGTTCCTCGGTTGGGAAGTGGTGTGGAACTCTCCGCAGCGTGATGATGACTCCACCCCATGGGGTGAAGCCTTTATGCGCCATGGTTCGCAGCTGCTACTGGGGCTGGTGTGGGCGGTCGGGATGGCGTGGCTGGATCTGCGTTTCCTGTTCTGGCTGGCGCCGATTGTCTTCTCGCTGATCCTGTCGCCGTTCGTGTCGGTGATTTCCAGTCGGGCTACCGTGGGCCTGCGTACCAAACGCTGGAAGCTGTTCCTGATCCCGGAAGAGTATTCCCCGCCGCAGGTGTTGAAGGATACCGATGCGTATCTGACCCTGAACCGTCAGCGTTCCCTTGACGATGGGTTTATGCACGCCGTGTTTAACCCGTCCTTCAACGCGCTGGCGACGGCAATGGCGACGGCACGTCACCGCCACGGTCAAATTCTGGATATCGCCCGCGAACGTCACGTTGAACAGGCGCTGAACGAGACGCCCGACAAACTCAATCGCGACCGTCGTCTGGTGCTGTTGAGCGACCCGGTCACCCTGTCACGTTTGCACTATCGCGTGTGGGCCGCGCCGGAGAAATACTCTTCGTGGGTGAGCGCCTATCAGCAGGTGACGCTCAACCCGCTGGCGTTGAAAACGAAATAAGCGGTATGTGAAGGAAAATACCGGCAATATTGCCGGTATTTTTTTATCTGAGAATTGAGGTAGCAGATGAGAATTTTACTGGTTATCGCCATGGCGCTGCTGCTCAGCGGCTGCGGCAGTATTATTAGCCGCACGGTGCCGGGGCAGGGGCATGGGAATCAGTATTACCCCGGCGTGCAGTGGGATGTGCGCGATTCGTCATGGCGATACATCACCATTCTCGATCTGCCTTTTTCGCTGGTGTTCGATACGTTGCTGTTGCCGCTTGATGCCAGCCACGGTCCGTATAACTAATCAGCGTTCATCCCACTCATCGGCGGCAGTCTGACCCTCTTCGGTATCCAGAGAGGGTTCCAGCTGAAATTCTCCTTCGTCCCACTCATGCAGCGTATTCTCTTCCAGCCACTCCTGACGCAGCTCTATCTCGTCATAATCCCCGTCAAAAACGCTTTGTGCCGCTTCGCCGCTTAACATCGGCAGGCATTCGCCTTCTTCATCTTCGTCGGCAAAAAATTCGGCCTGCCAGGCGATATCGCCATCCTGCAGAACGTACTTTTGGATATTCAACTGCTCAACGTTGGCACTCTCCTCGTCGCTATCCGGATTATTGACCAGGAACTCTTCGCGGGCCGCATCGATAGCTTCTTCGAGCGTGGCATAGAAAATCGAATCCTTTGGCATAGATAACCCCCTAAGAAGAATGAAAAATGGACACGATTCAATCTATAGAAGGCGGTGAGCGTTGCGTCAAGGAGAAGGCGACGCTGTTGAACTTAATTTACCGAACGGCCGCCCGAGTCCGCGTTCTGCGCGCGTTCATCAGCGGAAGGGCGTCGCAAGCTAAGGGTGGAATAGATAACGTTGAACAGAACGACCGCCGCGGTGACAAAAAAGACCGCCCGGAAACCATAGCTGGCAGACACCGATGCGCCGATCAATGGGCCGGTGACGTTGCCGATATCGCGAAATGACTGGTTATAGCTAAAAATGCGCCCGGCCACCTGGCTGGTTGAGTTGTACACCAGCAGCGTCTGGACGGCCGGCAGCAGCGCGCCGTCGGCGGCACCCAGCAGAAAACGTAAAATAGCTAGCTGCAGCGGGGTCTGGACGAACGACATCGGAATCAGCAGCAGAACGGAGACCATCAGCGCGACGATAAGGATTTTTTCCGGCCCGATACGATCCCCGAGCTTACCGAGGCGCGGGGCGCTGATCAGCGCCGCCACGCCCGGGACTGAAGCAATCATTCCGCTGATAAAGGCGATATTCCCGACGTCTCCGGCCAGGTCTCGTACGTAGAGGGTCAGAATCGGGGCGATTGAGCCGGTGGCGACCTGAATAATCATCGTGGTGACAAACAGACTCAAGACCAGCTTTGGGCTTTTCAGGGACGAAAAGACATTCCGGGCATTAAGCATCTCTTTCTTCGCGACCGGGACGAACTGCTCGCGGATGAAAAACAGCGTCAGGATAAAACAGACGAGCAGGACGCTGGCGGTGAGAAAGAAGACGGTGCGCAGTCCCCAGTGGTCGGCAAGAAAGCCGCCCGCCAGCGGGCCAAGGAGCGCGCCGCTCACGGCTCCGGTGGAGAGCGTACCCAGCGCCCAGCCGCTCTTCTGGCGAGGAATCTGGGTGGCGATCAGGGCATTCGCATTGGGAATAAACCCCCCCAACAGCCCCAGCAAGGCCCGTAGTATCAGAAACTGCCAGATGTTTTGCGCCAGCCCCATCAACATCATGACGATAGCCATCCCCAGCGCGGAGCGCAGCAGCATAATTTTGCGCCCTTTGCGATCGGCCAGACCGCCCCAGAAAGGAGAGGCAACGGCGGAGAACAAGAAGGTAATGCTGAATACCAGTCCTGACCACATATTCAGGGCGCTGTGGCCCGTCACGCCAAGCTGCTCGACGTAGAGCGGGAGAAAGGGCATGACCAGGCTAAAGGCGGCGCCGGTCAAAAAACAGCCGAGCCAGGTGACGGTGAGATTTCGTTTCCAGTTAATCGGACTATCTGCAGACGACATAGGCTTCCATGGGCCTGCGATGCAGGACAAAAAAAGAAAAGGTGAGCCTGCTAATTATGCGCCTGAGTAACGATCATCGCAATGGTGGAGAGCGCTTAAAGCTAAAGCGGAAAGGTGCCTCCGGCCAGTATCGGGCTGCCGGAGGAAGCACACTTAATAGCGCGAAGGTACGCCGGGCGGGCGGGTCTTAAAGCGGCGGTGCAGCCACATATATTGCTCCGGCGCCATCAGGATGCATTTCTCGACGATGCGGTTCATCCAGGCAGCGGTCGTTTCCGCATCATCAAGCGGCGGATCGCACTCCGGCGGCAGAATAATCAGCTCATAACCTTTACCGTCGGGTTTACGTCGCGGAACGAACGGAACAATGCAGGCTTTCGACATCTTTGCCAGCATCCAGGTCCCCGACGTCGTTGCCGCCTGGTCGACGGCAAAGAGCGGCACGAATACGCTGGCGGCCGGGCCGTAGTCGTGGTCCGGCGCATACCAGATCACTTCGCCTTTTTTCAGCGCGCGAATCATCCCTTTCAGATCTTTACGGTCGATCATATCTTTATTCGAACGCAGCCGGCCCCAGGTTTGCAGCCAGTCAATGACCGGGTTGTCATTCGGACGGTAGACGCCGATGCCGGGTTCGTTGATGCCAAACATCCGCGCCCCCATTTCCAGCGTCAGGAAGTGGATGCCGATCAGCAGAATGCCGCGCTGTTGCGCCTGAACTTCCCGGATATGCTCGACGCCGATGGAGTCGGTCCAGCGCGCAATACGCCGGGTCGGCCAGAACCAGGCCATCCCGGTCTCCATTAAACCCATTCCCACCGATTCGAAGTTTTGCACCACCATCTGATGGCGCTCATCTTCGCTTTTGTCCGGGAAGCAAAGTTCCAGGTTACGGTAAGCGATTTTGGCGCGGCGTTTCATAAAGCGCATTGCCAGGCGGCCAATCGCATTGCCAAGGCGGTAAATCAGCGGATAGGGAAGCTGAACAACCAGCCACAGCAGGCCAATACCTAGCCAAAGCAGCCAGTAACGCGGATGCAGCAGCGCCGCGGAAAATTTAGGTAAATGGGTCATCTCATACCTGTTTAAATAAGCAACTCATTCTATTATCGCATTTTTTCATGCTTCAGCCAAAACGGCGGTCCCAGTTGGCATTTATTGTTAAACGTGAACCAACGGGAGTGAAATGAATGTAGCGCAAAATGTGGGGATGTAAATTAACGTCGTTTGCTATATGATGCCGGCCGTTTATTTACCTCATTTCCTATGTCGAGCAGGTACACCATGCCAGTGTTACATAACCGCATTTCAAATGAGACGTTAAAAGCGCAGATGTTAGCTGAGAGCGAACCGCGTACAACGATCTCGTTTTATAAATATTTCACCATCGTGGATCCAAAAGCCACGCGCGATGCATTGTGGATTGCCCTGACCAAATTAAACGTGTTTGGTCGTATCTATCTGGCCCACGAAGGGATCAATGCACAAATCAGCGTGCCAGAAAGTCAGGTCGACGCGCTACGCGAGTTTCTCTACGCCTTCGACCCGGCGCTGGATGGCCTGCGGATGAACATTGCGCTGGACGACGACGGAAAATCCTTCTGGGTGCTACGCCTGAAAGTCCGCGATCGTATCGTAGCGGATGGGATCGATGATCCGACGTTTGATGCCTCAGACGTTGGTGATTATCTGAAAGCGGCTGAAGTGAATGCGATGCTGGACGATCCCGATGCGGTGTTTATCGATATGCGTAACCACTACGAATATGAAGTGGGGCATTTTGAGCAGGCGCTGGAAATCCCGGCGGACACGTTCCGCGATCAGCTGCCGAAAGCGGTCGAGATGATGCAGGAACATAAAGATAAAAAAATCGTTATGTACTGCACCGGCGGTATTCGTTGTGAAAAAGCCAGCGCCTGGATGAAGCACAACGGCTTTAGTAAGGTCTGGCACATTGAGGGCGGGATTATTGAATATGCCCGTCGTGCGCGTGAACAGGGGCTGCCGGTACGCTTTATCGGTAAGAACTTTGTCTTTGACGAGCGGATGGGGGAGCGGATTTCCGATGACGTGATTGCCCACTGCCATCAGTGCGGCACCCCGTGTGATAGCCATACTAACTGCCTGAATGACGGCTGCCATCTGCTGTTTATCCAGTGCCCGAGCTGCGCCGAGAAGTTTGCCGGCTGCTGTAGCGAGGCGTGCATGGAAGAGCATAAGCTGCCGGAAGAAGAGCAGCGTCAGCTGCGCGCCGGACGAGAAAACGGCAATAAGATCTTCAACAAATCTCGCGGCCGCCTGAACACGAAGCTGGGGATCCCGGACCCTGAAACCTCAGAAAAACCATAACCAGATAAGATCAACGATCGCCAGCAGCAGCCACAGTGCGAGATAAATCATAAAGTGCTCGCGGACGTTGTTGACCAGTAAATCGTACAGGCGACGCATAAACTCTCTCTGTGATGAACGGCCTCCTCTGAGGCCGTTTTTTATTGCGCAAATCAGGACCGCGCGCAGCGGCCAACTATCGCTGAAAGCGTGCCAGCGAGAACGGGGTCAGGTCGAAGGCTGGCGTCTCGCCCAGGGCAAACTGCATGGCAATTTCTCCCAGCACCGGGGCGAATTTGAAACCATGGCCGCTTAATCCGCTAATCAGCAACGTATCAGGATGCCCGGGAAGGGTGTCGATAATAAAGTCTTCATCCGCCGTATTATCGTAGGTACAGGAGGCGCCATGCAGGCAGCCGCCGATACCGGGCAGAACGTTACGCAGGAAGCTGAACGACTCGGAGCCGTCGGTGGCCACCGCGCCAAACGGCGTGCGTTCTTCCGGCGCGGAGATCAGCTGCCCGCCGTTGTGCTTACCGATCTTCAGTTCATTGTCTTCCGCCGGGAAACCATAGAACTGATCGCCGTTCGGCAGCTCACCGGTAAATGCCGGGAAGTGGTTTTTAGTGCTGTAACGTCCATCAGCCTGGAACCAGGCGAAGATTTTGCGCACCGGCTGGACTGGCAGGTCGGGCAGCAGACGCGTTACCCACGTACCGGCGCTGACCAGCAGTTTCTTGCCGCTGTAGCTGCCATCGGCGGTGTCGATTGTCACGCCATCCGGGTGATGGTGTATGGCGGTAACCGGGCAATTAAACAGCTGAGCGCAGCCCGCCTCGCGCGCGAGACGTATCCAGGTTTCGATGGCCAGCTCGCTGCGTAAAACCCCTGATGCCGGTTCGAATAGGCCACGATAATCTTCCGGTACGCGAATCTCAGGCCAGCGGGCCATGATAGCTGGGGCATCCATCTCTTCAACATCCAGCTGAAACTGTCGGGCGCTGTGCGCAACGTTGCTGAGAAACGTCGAGTTTGCCGGGCCGAGGTTAATCACCCCGGTACGTTCGAAGACGGCCTCGCCGCTGAGGGTAGCAAGCTCATCCCACAGCGTCTGCGCACGCAGCACCAGCGGGACATATCTCTCTCCTTCACCGTAGGCGTGACGGATAAGGCGCGTATTGCCGTGATGGCTGCCTTCCTGATGCGGAGGCGTGTGCGCGTCGGTCATCAGCACGTTGAGTCCAGCCCGGCGGGCATAATAGCCGGCAGCGGCGCCAGTGGAGCCGCTGCCGATAATGATGAGGTCGTATTGCATGGTCTGTTCCGGTTTTTTGCTTTATTAGCAGGGTAATTAACAACCTGCATATATACAAGCCCGAAAATAAAGCAGGCACCCGCAGGTGCCTGTTGAGTTAGCATATATCGATCGCGGCATAATCATTAATGCCTGCGGTACTCGTTTGCCTGGTATTCACCTGATTCTATCTTCGCAATACCTGCTTCCAGGATAGAAATAAATTGACGTGCGACTTCCGTCGTTAGCCATAGCGTCTGGCCAATTTCAGCTTCGTTACTGCTTTCTTGAGTGGGGTTTTGGTAGTGCAGGCGCAACATCATTGCATCGTAGCTATCAACGGTGCTGATGTCCCATCCGACGAGGGGATGGGTCTGGATGACTTCATTATTCTTTTCCATCATAACCCCTTATTCATATGTTAAAAGACAACAATTCTCGAGGTTTAATGCATATTTTTTGAAGCAAGTTAATTATATCAGGTGTTAAGAATAAACTCGAGAAATTAAATTAAACAGGGCGAACTTTCATCTGCTTGGTGATTTTTTGCACAAACTTAGTGCCGCGCATCGTTATTTTTAAAGGAAATAATGAGGAGAAAGAAGAAAAGTCTGAGACTGACACGGGGATAAAAAAGCCGGGGCGACCCGGCAAAAAAAAAGCACAATGAGGGAGCAAATTAAATTTGCTGTACCCGACGCGATGTTCTGGTGGCTTTTGCTTCAGACTGGCCTGTTCTGTTTGTTCAGAGTCAGCGCCACTCTGCTGCGGTATGCCGCCAGAGAGGCGTCAGGATACGTCATGGACAAACCAGTCATCAGCGCTTTCCCAGGTTTCTTGCAGGATTTCGCTTATCCGGTCTTTATCTTCTTTCAGGCCGCCAATGACGGACAAATTGTTACTGGCGGCAAAGCGTACGGTTACCTGGCTTGGATAAGCCGGGAACTGCTGTTCAATGCGTCGGGAGAGTTCGTTATTTAGCGCTTCTAAGGCGCCGTTCGGTAAGGCTGTGGATTTGGCGATAGACACTTCGATGCGCATAATTGCCCCCTGTGTAATATACTGTTTATTTATACAGTGTGCGCCGGGTGACCGGTAGAGATCAAGGGGTGAAAGTCCCCGACCATTGAAGGACCAGCAATCCACAAGGTCCCCGAGTCATGCGTTGCATACCGCGA
>NZ_MTEG01000048.1:0-18617 GCF_002108615.1 Klebsiella sp. YJ | reverse complement strand
AATGATGTCACGCTGAAAATGCCGGCCTTTGAATGGGTTCATGTGCAGCTCCATCAGCAAAAGGGGATGATAAGTTTATCACCACCGACTATTTGCAACAGTGCCGGGAAAGGAGCAACTAACAGGCCCAAAGGGGGTAATGAGGCAGGGTTTTATGATGTTCACTTATGGGAGTTTCCGATCCTAGTGATGCTTAAGCTCCTCATTATGGGGGATTGTACCGCTGAGCCTTATATTGACCCGTCTCTTACCTACATTAGCGAAGTTGATCCGCTCTGGGAAAATGACCTGCTTACACTCGTATTAAATCCTGAGGCAGTTGTTTTCGCAAATCCTATTGCTTCAATGTGGTGCGCAGCTGACTGTGTGAAGGTTACAGCTGGGGCTGACAATCTGAGTGCCCACTTTTGTGCAGGTTGTGATGGTAACCTCTATCCGCTAACCGGCCATGTTTTTGCGAATGACGATTCAGTCCGGGTTTCCTCATTATTAACTCAACGAATGATTACCAAGTTGCACAGGCAAGGAATGTTGATGAAAACCATGGGCCAGGACGCTATGTGCGAACGCAGGTTCAGTTATTTCATGCCTAGATCACAGTACAGGCTATCGATGCTGTATCCCGTACCGGAAGCAGAAGGACCGGAATGTTGTCATAGACTTGGTGATTCTGTTCATGACTGGTCGACACGGAAGGGCGGACGAAAACGTATAGGTGTAAATAACTATGTATACATGCTTTGGCGTTATAACGATTGCTGCGTAAGGTGGCTTGGTTAAGGGGTCAAGATGATATTTAAAAGGGCTGTTTCCTTAGCCGTAGCTGTGTCAATCGTAACTAATACGCTCAGTTGGGCGTATTATGTCACGCTTCTCAATATTGTGATGGCACCGAAAGTATATGCGGCAAACGAAATTTATGAACAACTGGAAAACAATTTTGATCTTGCTAATCCTGCAGCGAACAGAACTTCAACAGTAACTACAGAGGACATTTTAGAAAAATATAAGAATAGTGAAAATCCTTCTTATACCGACAAAATAAATGGTTTTGATAGTACTAACAGTTCGTCAATGGACCTGAAGAAATATGGTGGAAAAACATTCACAAATGATGATGTTTTGAATTATGCCAAAACTGATGGTTCGGACATCGCTGGTACGGTAATGCTACCCAACATGAACGGTAATAATATAAACATAAAAGGTTCAGAAAACGGTGGAAAGTTACTTTCACGTAACCAGGATGGAAGTATATCTATAAGTAACAACCCCAATCCTGGAGGCGCGATCACTAGTACCAATACAGCTGAAATGTATAGTTCAGAGCAAAATAATGCTGATGTTCAGTTTAATGCTGGTGATAGTTATGGTGACGAGAAAGGATTCATTAACGATATAAAAACTCGTAAGAGTCAATTATTCACTGCTAATAGTTATGATGGGCAAGCATATCGTTCGCTGGTGGCTGCAACAAAATCCAATCCAGCCCCTAATATTTCGCCAAATGACCCAATGTTTACAAGTGGCAGAAATGAAATAGCAAACGCAGCGGCTGGTACGGGTCAATGGTTGCAAAACTGTTCAACACAGACCACAACTACAACAAAAGAAAAACATATTCCTGATTATAAGGAATATTACTGTAACGCACCTAAAAAAGATAATTATGGTAGTTGCACTATTACACGTGACTTCAGTGTACCAGTTTACATCTCTGGTGGTAATGGTGACCTAAGCGTATGTGGCGATAACTGTATACGTATCTGGTTCGGAAAGCGTGGTAATGACTACTGGTCTGGTGGTGTTTATGACAATAGCATGACGCTTCATTTCCACCAGGACGCTATCTTAAAATCAGCAAGCATAGTAAATGCTGAGTGGGATGACCACATGCAAGTTAATCTTGATGGCAAGCAGATTTTTGCTCATATCGATGGTGAATATCGCGAACCTGGTTATGGCCCACCACGTAATGGCATGGAGAGAAATAAATCGAATAAATTAAAGGAACCTATTGATATAACGCGCCAAGTTTCAGAATCCGTGTACAAAGAAAGTGACCACGAAGTTGAAATGTCATCTACTGTATGGGTCGGGGGTAACGGTGAAGGGTACTTTGAAGTAGAACTAATTTTTGAAAATATCAAACTTGAAGATAAACATATACAGGACCCACCTGGCTGCTACGATGTTGTTAAACAAACAGGTTCATTTTGCAGGTTTGATCGTTTTGCCGATCTTGATGTAGGCACTAAACGTTTACCACAATCGATATTGCAATATGCATCACCTTTATATGAAGGAGACCAAGGTAACTTAACCTGGAAAACTAATCTAGAAGGATATTTTTGCGATCCGTTAGGGAAAGAAAAATTATGTCAGTATGATGCATCAGGAAATATTCTTAAAGATGAGAATGGCAATGAGGCTTGTTACAATTATGACCAGATAAAGAATATGCCTGATGCATGTTCAAAATACTCTACAAACTCTGCATGCACTATGTCCAGTCAAACATGCGCTGAGGGATGGTTCGATTCTGCTACTAATCAATGTTACATGTACGAACAAAAGTGGACCTGTGATGAAGGAATAACAAGGACTGTGACAGTAACAAACGAAGCAAACACCTGCGTAGGCATGATCCCATGTTCAGGAGGTACTTGTAATACCGGTGCGAATGAACAAAACAGTGATTTCGGTAAGGTCGCAGCCTATAGCAGCATGGTTCAGAACATGCAGGGCGATGCTATGTGTAGTGACCCTAACGACCCCAATAGTTGCATTGTCTTCTCCGGAGAGAAGCAATGGTGTGGCCGTTCTGTAGGCTTTGTAAACGGGTTGGCAAAAACAGATTGCTGCGAAGCTCCTAAAGGTGCAGCCGGAAAACTAGAGGCAATTATCTTAGCCGGGACAATGCTCAGAAACACAAACTGGGAAAAAATATCAGCAAAGCTGACAACCTGGACTGGTGGTGAGTCAGGTACGTGGGCATCGATGACGAACTCTGTCGGACAATGGACCTCCGGTGTATCTTCAAGCGTGGGCCAAATGTGGCAACGCGTGACTGAACCACTAACTTCTGCTTATGAATCAATAGCAGGAAACGTCTCGAGACTTATTGGCTCTTCAACAGTTGAAGGGGGAGGTTCAGCTGTTACAACAGAGCTCACCAAAGATGGGTTACAGACCGGCGGTCTCGCTGCAATAAAACAGCAGTTGATGAATAAAGCTTACGATATGTTGCCCGATGCAATCAGGGACTTTGTGTTTGATAAGACGGCCACCACACAACTTGGACAGGCAGTTTTCTCAAGTGCTGTTCAGAATTTTATGTTAGCTTTAAACATAGTTGGTTGGATATATACTGCTTATCAAATCACAAAAATGCTTCTCGAAATGCTTCTGGCTTGTGACCAAAAAGAGATGGAAGCGTCAATTCACAAAAACCAAGGGGCATGTTTTGTTATTGATACAGATCGTTGCGTTAAATATCTCAACGTTGGCTTCACTAAGAAGTGCATTAAAAAAGCAACCGACATGTGCTGTTATAACTCTTTATTATCAAGGGTAATAATGCAGCAGGCATATCCGCAATTGGGAATTAATCCTGTAGAAAGTGGTTGTGTGGGATTAACTATCTCACAGGTCCAGCAACTTGACTGGGATAAAATAGATATGACTGAGTATATTGAATCAGCAGTTGTCGCGGGGGAAGTCCCGGATGAATACGCAGCATTCACAGAGAGTTCTGTAGCTAATATGGGTCCATATAAAAATAACGAGGCGCAATTGTCCTCGGAGCGAACACTGGAGTCGATGGGGGGTAGTATCAATATGACCAAAGCGAGAGAAGAGAATGTGCAGGCAATTAATGGCAACAATGTAGATTGTTCATACCTTCCGAGACCAAGTGTATGTGAGGTAGGCTCTGTCTACGTTGATCCTGTAACTGGTAATTCAATTAATTAAAAGTAGGAGGCCGGAGACCCGGCCTTTCCGTTCACTGACAAATCCGGATTATATTTCTTTCTTATGAGGAAATCCTTTCTTTCCAAGATCACCTTTAATAAAATAATATTCAAGATTATTAATTGTCACACTAGGAAATCCAGGTGCTGTTTTCTTTGATTGAGGCTGTAGAATAAAACCTGGAAAGTTATTAGTCATAAATGTAGCATTCTTACTAAAAATATTAGTATATCGAATTATCGAGTAATTACCTTTTGGCAACGAAAGCTGAGCTAATTCATCACCAGTTGCTGGCCGGATAACCTGGTATTTGAAGAACTCACTTCCTACATCCCCTGAGTTTTCTACCTTTGATTTAAGTTCGCAACTATCCCAAGGTCCCATTGAAGATTTTGAGATTGTGCATGCGTTCAAGGCGTTTATTTGACCCTCATAAGTTGCACCTAAAATTTTAGGTTGTTCCTTTATTGACTCGATAACAATTCTGGCCCCTTCTTTTATAAGTGATGGGTCGTCATAAGGAAGATTGCGAGGATTTGAAACGAAAACCACACTCTGTGGAACCATGAGAAATTCAGCATCAGCCTCGCTGTAGAGTGATGCCGTAAACATCCCAATTCCAGCTTTAAGCCCGCCTGTTATTACACCGGTAGCAGTGTTCAGAAGCATTTTTGAAGCAAGACCTTCATCAACTCCCCCTCCTGCATTCTCTGCTTCATCTACATTTACTGGTACACCTGCAAGTGCGTATGCGTTCGTTGCCACCGATTTTTGAGGATCTGCATGCCAGTAAACACCGTGTTCTTTTGTGAACATACGGTTATCTGGGCTCTGTGGTTGAGTGGCGCATCCGGCCAGAAGAGTGCATGTGAGGATAGCTAATAATGTTTTTTTCATTGAAATGCCCCAGTGGTTGTTTCCATCATTATTTCATAAAATTATGCACGTGCAAGATACTATTTTTCGGTTGGACATCTGAGTAACCAAACTCAAAAACAGGCGTTAAAGTTGAAAATATACCTGTCCAAAAAAAATCAACTTTTTCGATTTTCCCTACCCTTATTTGGAAGAAATAAAATTCAACTATGTGAAAATATATAGATTGCACCAATGGGCTGAAAAGATGATAAGACATAGAAAGATACTCAGCGTTGTTAATTGTTTGTATGGCGAGAAAAAAGTGAACCTTCTACCAGGAGGCATAAGTGCTTTACACCATGCCTCGAAACCTTCGAGGAGAAACTACCAAAAAGTAACTTTTTTAGAAGAGTTACTTTTCCCAGTAGTACTGTCAGGAGTCGATTTAATGCAACTTTCAAACTCAACATGAGACGTCGTTTTCGGCATAGATTCAACGTATCTAATAGAGGTCAGCTACCCTCAATACAGTGTAGGGGGGTAAATGAGCAACTTTACTATATATACCATTAGTGATATCGATTTTGTTTATACGGCTTTTACGGGATCGCGCTGATTATTTCCACTCACGGATCCAATGAATGGCTCAGATTTGCTGAATATGCAGCAGCAATTGGACTTTTTTATAAATCCCTGCGGTGGGTCCTTGCCCCCACAAAAAACGAAGTCCCGATCTTCTGCTGGATAATGGGGTTGCTGTTCTATTCAATTCCCGTCATTAAAGCCGATGTCACTCTGGAATCGGTTAAAACAGGGGAGGTCAGGAACATAGACAATGTACCGTTATTTATCGCGTCAACCGGTTAACTGACAACCGGATTACTTCACGGGCTAATTACGGACTGGCGAGCAGCGTTTGACCCGCTTACGCCGGTGGGGCAGGTCACTGACACGCTCGATGACAGCCTGACGCTGGGGCCAATGACAAAAATGGTCAAATATATGGAGTGGGGCGGGGAATCCAGTGGGTTCTGTCAGGCTTTCCCGAATACGATGAGCGGGAGTGAAAAACCTGTCGCCTTTGATGTCTGCAGAATCATCCAGTCTATTGCACGCGATTGTATTAAAACGACCCAGGACTCAGAGGTTCAGACCCCACTAAGAGGGGTGGCGTTAAATGAAATCTATGTCACTGATCTTGGTTCAATAGAAACGGTGATGGATTCAATGACGACAAACAGCCTGAAGACGGCCAGCGTCCACATGGTGACATCCACCGGACTGCAGTATGCATCCTGTTCCGACGCCTGGGCGTATCTATCATGAAACGTATAGGGCAGATGAATCAGTTTGTTGAATCGGCTAAAGAAGAGTCAGGACAAAAAAGTGACTTTCTGCAAGGTGTGGCGTCTTCGCTTTTTGGAAGCGCTGGTCAGGCTCACGATATCACCACAGGGGCTTTTGTCCTCAACCAAATAGATAAAGGTGTGCTGCAGTATCGCAAGTCGTTGGGTATCGCCGCAGATTACCAACTCTTCGAAGCGAGCATGAAACGAACCAACGCCATGGTCAGTCAAGGGCAACTCTGGCTGAACATCTCAGGCGCTGCAATATCGTTCCTGGAAATGTTCAGCTACTTGACATCCTCCCCCACCTTCTCACTACGTGAATCAGGAAGGGGATTCCCTTTGTAGGGTAGCAACGCGTTACCGCATTGCCCGGTTCCTCGCTTAACGGCTTACGCCGCCTTACGGGCGCGTCCGGGGTTAATCCCGGACAACACGGCATGTCCTGCCGCGAGAATATTTTGAGCGCCGTTTATGTCGGCGTTCGCTTCGTATCCACACGCCACGCAGACAAATACTGCCTGCGATTGACGATTTTCCTTTACTGTATGACCGCAACGCGCGCATTTCTGGCTGGTATATGCCGGATTTACTGCCAGCACCTCACCGCCGCGCCATCGCTGCTTATATTCGAGCTGGCGGCGCATTTCGTACCAGCCCTGATCCAGTATCGCCCGGTTAAGACCTGATTTTGCCGCAACGTTGCGCCCCGGCTCGTCTACCGTACCCGCTGCCGATTTCGACATGTTGGAAACCTTCAAATCTTCAATAACGATCATCGCGTGGTTTTTGCTGATTGTTGTCGTGACTTTGTGAAGGTAATCGCGGCGGATGTTGGCGATATGCGAATGTAAGCGGGAAATTCTTGCTTTCTGCTTCTTCCAGTTCGCACTGAATTTCACTTTACGGGCAAGCTGGCGCTGTAACCTTGCCAGTCTGCTTTGGTTCTGTTTAAAACTGTTGACAGGTTCAAACACCGTGCCGTCTGACAGCGTTACCAGCTTGCAGATACCGGCATCCAGGCCGACAGCAGACGTTGACGGGTGCGCGGGCTGTTCGACCTCCATTTCTACCTGAAACGAGATATACCAGCCGCCAGCGTGCTGGCTGACCGTTGCGTTTTTGATTTTACCCACAACGGCCCGGGACTGCCGGAATGTCACCCAGCCCAGCCCCGAGGGTAACTTAACGCGTCTGTACTCAAGCTGGCAGTATTTGTCAAAATTGACGAAACGAACGGAATCATTGCCGTGGGTTTTACGTTTGAACACGGGCGCTTTCGCTGCCAGTTTTTTATCAAAGCACCGTATCCATGCCCCGTGCAGGTCTTTCAGTTTCTGCTGAAGGTTGTCGGTGTAGGCATCAGATAAAAACGCCAGGTCAGGTAATTTCTTCCATCCTGTCAGCATTTTATTCAGCTCAAAGGCGGAAGGGAGTTTTTGTCCGGCCTCAAGAATACGCTGCGTCTCTGCCAGGGCGTAATTCCAGACAAAACGGGCGCAGCCGCACATCTGACGCAGTCGTTGCGCCTGTGCATCTGTCGGATTGAGTCTGTATTTATACGCTTTCTGGATTAGCATTTTGCATTCAGTGTGTATTGAGATAACCTGTATAAATAACCATATGTACATCACGGAGTCAACAGGTGCAGGAAATAAACAGAAGTCGTCATTCTGCCTATTTATTACATGTTCACATTGTTTTTGTGACTAAGTACCGCCGTAAAGTTTTCGGTGAGTTACATCTGGAAAAAGTAAATCAGTATGCAGGTGAAGTTTGCGGTGATTTCGGTGCTGTACTGAAAGAATGTGACGGAGAAGCCGATCATGTTCACATGCTGGTCGAATACCCACCAACTGTGCAACTGTCAAAACTGGTTAACAGCCTGAAAGCCGTCACAAGTCGGCGGCTACGGAATGAATTTCTGGATTTGCGGGAGGCGTACAATAAGCCTGTTCTCTGGTCACGCAGCTACTTTGTTGGGTCATGTGGTGGAGCACCGCTGGAAGTCGTAAAGCGCTACATTCAGCACCAGCGCGGCTAAATGTTCCTTTAACGCTAGCGCGTCAATTCAAATTCCCCTCCCGCCTGCCACGGTGGGAGTACCCTTTGAGACAAAAGATGGTCGGGGCGATCCGTGGTCGCCATTGACCAGTTTTTCCCGTCCTCAAAACGCTATAGCGGTTGCGTCTATACCATGACAAAAATGGCGCTTAACGTCAGGTCATGGATTTGCCCTGAATGTGGGGCTAACCATGATAGTGACGTAAATGCGGCGAAGAATATAAAAGCGGTCGGGCTGATCACATTAGCCCACGGAGCGACTGTAAACCCTAAAGCCGCTTAATGTGGTTTAGGTAGGTTGCGTTGAAGTGGTAATCCTCGCCCTTCTTCAGAGAGGGGGAGGCTGTTAACTTGAGCTACCGGTGACGAGGAAAAAATCATGAAAAAAACTAAAAAGCCTATATTTCCAAAAATAATTCCTGAATGTGAAATGATTTATGCAGGAACATAAGGGAATTAAGATGTAATCAAGTACTGAAGAACAAGAACGTGTTATACGGAATTTGACATCCTCCCCACCTTCACGCTGCGCGATTCAGGAGGGGGATTCCCATTAGTGGGTGACGACTGATCGCTCAGTGCCAGGTTCCTGCTTCATCGGGCGGACTGACTGCACCGTCCCTCCACAGGCAAGTACGGCATGTCCTGCCGCTAAAATATTACAAGCGCCGTTTACATCAGCATTCGCTTCGTATCCACACGCCACGCAGACAAATGTGGCCTGCGATTGACGGTTTTCCTTCGAGGTATGACCACAGCAGGCGCATTTCTGGCTGGTGTAGGCCGGATTTACTGCCAGCACCTCACCGCCGCGCCATCGCTGCTTATATTCGAGCTGGCGGCGCATTTCGTACCAGCCCTGATCCAGTATCGCCCGGTTAAGACCTGATTTTGCCGTAACGTTGCGCCCCGGCTCGTCTGCCGTACCCGCTGCCGATTTCGCCATGTTGGAAACCTTCAAATCTTCAATAACGATCATCGCGTGGTTTTTGCTGATTGTTGTCGTGACTTTATGAAGGTAATCGCGGCGGATATTGGTGATATGCGCGTGTAAGCGGGAAATTTTTGCTTTCTGCTTCTTCCAGTTTGCGCTGAATTTCACTTTACGGGCAAGCTGGCGCTGTAACCTTGCCAGTCTGCTTTGGTTCTGTTTAAAACTGTTGACAGGTTCAAACACCGTGCCGTCTGACAGCGTTACCAGCTTGCAGATACCGGCATCCAGGCCGACAGCAGACGTTGACGGGTGCGTGGGCTGTTCGACCACCATTTCTACCTGAAATGAGATATACCAGCCGCCAGCGTGCTGGCTGACCGTTGCGTTTTTGATTTTACCCACAACGGCGCGGGACTGCCGGAATGTCACCCAGCCCAGCCCCGAGGGTAACTTAACGCGTCTGTGCTGAAGCTGGCAGTATTTGTCAAAATTGACGAAACGAACAGAGTCATTGCCGTGGCTTTTATGTTTGAACACGGGCGCTTTCGCTGCCAGCTTTTTATCAAAGCACCGTTCCCATGCCCCGTGCAGGTCTTTCAGTTTCTGCTGAAGGTTGTCGGTGTAGGCATCTGATAAAAACGCCAGCTCAGGGAGTTTCTTCCATCCTGTCAGCATCTTATTCAGCTCAAAGGCGGAAGGGAGTTTTTGTCCGGCCTCAAGAATACGCTGCGTCTCTGCCAGGGCGTAATTCCAGACAAAACGGGCGCAGCCGCACATCTGACGCAGTCGTTGCGCCTGTGCATCTGTCGGGTTGAGTCTGTATTTATACGCTTTCTGGATTAGCATTTTGCATTCAGAGTGTATTGAGACAACCTGTATAAATAACCATATATATATCACGGAGTCAACAGGTGCAGGAAATAAACAGAAGTCGGTATTCCGACTATTTATTACATGTAAAGATTGTTTTTGTGACTAAATACCTGAACGAATGGGCTCTTAATTTCTGTGTTTGGTTAAATTGTAAATATCATCATTCTCACGTTTACCGACGCCAATTACGGTGACCGTCACAACATCATCGTTGACACTGTAAACCAGTCGGTAGCCTGCGCCACGGAGCTTTATTTTGTATTGGTCTTTGCGTCCATGTAGTTGCGATGCGGGCACCCGTGGGTTCAACAGGCGCTCAGCGAGCTTCTTTTTGAATTGTTCCCGAATGGTATGGCCCAATTTTTTCCATTCTTTCAGAGCTGATTCATTAAAGGCCAGCTTATAAGTCATCTAGACTGACCTCGATTACCGCCTCACCAATTCGCTCATCAGCAATACGACCCAGCTCCTGATCTTCAAGAAGCTCCATCAGTTGAGCATACAGAGCAGGCGGTACACAGTAAAAAGCGGGTTCGTTGCGATTCAGTATGGCTACAGGGGCACCTTCTCCTGCATTGAAAGTGCCCATAGGATCACGTTTAAGCTCTGTGATGCTTGCTGCAGTAGTGGTTAGTACCTGAAATGCCATAAAAAAACCTCCTGTTCAGAGTCTCAATTATAGCACGCTTAAGAGTGCTTTTAAAGGTGCTTTTATCAGTTAAGTTCCCTAGAAATCTCGTCCCGTGCGGGTTGGAATCCTCGCCCTGTTTTGAACTGCATCCCAAAAGTTGAACTCCAACTGAGTAAAGGTGCAGTACATTCTGGGCGGGGAGCAGTCAATGATACAAAATACTGAAGATAAAACGAAAAACAGCCTCTATTTCAGAAAATTCTTTCCTGAATGTGACATGATTTATGCCGGAACAGGAAGGAGCTAAGATGTCATCGAGTACAGAAGAACAAGAGCGTGTTATACAAAATATGGATAAAAACACGATGGTCATTGCCTGTCCAGGGAGTGGCAAATCCTTCACCATGAAGGAGGGAACAAAAGCCATTTTTCAACGTCATCCATTGGCCCGGGTATCCCTGGTAACCTTTACCCGTGCGGCCACAGACTCTTTAAAAAATAGCCTCCAGAAAATGATAGAGCCGAGGTTTCTCAACCGTATAGAGGTCGATACCTTTCACGGTTTTATAAAAAAAATGGTAAACCAGACCGGTTGGAAAGGAGGGCTTCTAATCGGACACAAACAAATGGCGATGGTATCACGGGTACAAAAACATCTTAACTACCATGAAAGTGTGAACGACATAATGCCATTCATCGACGGCATTGGCCGGGAGCTTAACCCGGACATTATCAGGATTAAATATACACGCGACCAGGTGGCGTTCTACAACGAGTACATGAGCTTTTGCAAAAAGGATAATGTTGCAGATTTTAACTCACTTTCAAAGTATGTAGTGGGCATGTTGAGTGCCGATAAGATGAGGCCTTTAAGTATTACTCATCTGATTGTTGATGAAGTACAGGACACCGATGGTATTCAATTCACTTGGATATCTGAGCACGCAAAGAGGGGCATCAACACCACAATCGTAGGCGATGATGACCAGACAATATACAGTTTCAGAGATGCAGGTGGAGTTAAGATCTTTCGTCAGTTTGATAAAGCATATAATCCTAACGTTTTTCACCTGACCAAATGTTTCAGGTGTGCACCATTGATCCTTAAATTTGCTGATACAGTGATCAGAAAGAACAAAGCCCGCTATGAAAAGAGTCTCGTGTCAGGCAGAAATGGGGATAAAGGAAAAGTAACTTTTATAAGATCGGATAAGGCAGACGACCAATTTGATGTGATCAAGGAGCTGGTGGAGAAAAACCCTCATGATTGGGCGATTTTAAGCCGAAACAACACGACACTCGACAAAATGGAAAGTTATCTTGAAGTTCCGGTTACGAGGATAGGGGGAAAATCCTTCTGGGAGGGATTAGAGCCAAGTAACATTCTCCATCTGTTCTCCTTTTTCCGACAGCCAGGTAACATCGGTCTGATGAAACGAGTTCTATCTTTCCTCAATGAGGATGAACAAGTTTTGGACACAGTGTGGAAGCATATGAGTTCCAAAAAAGTTACTTTTCAACAAACTGATTTACCTCCTGATGCATCAGTCCTTACCAAAACCCTACACAAGCACATGGCACCGATGATGACTGATACACGAGTCAAAGAAGAAATTGAAAACCGTTTTAAAAAAATTAAAGAATGGTTAGAAATGGCCGGATACAAGATGTCCAATACGAAAGGTGATTCGTCAGTAACCCGGATTTCTTTAATGTCATGCTACCGTTGGGCAATGAAAGATGGATGGCTTAAGATGCTAAATATTGCAGCTGGCATGACCATGGGTAACAAAGTGGAATCTAGTGAAACAGAGCAAAGTGGAATCTGTCTCTGCACGCTCCATGGTTCCAAAGGACTGGAATGGAAAAAAGTACTAATCATCAACTGCAACCACGACCAAATACCCTCACCGAAGGTTATCGGTGATGAAGGGATAGAAGAGGAGCGTCGTTTATTTTTTGTTGGGATGACAAGGGCAGAGCTTGAGCTTTACATTACCTGGCATGGGAAACCGTCAGAGTTTATCACTGAGTCGTTCCCGAAAGTAGTTGAGTTAGCTGAAGAAATACCAATTATTGAGGGAAGTGAAGATATGTGTTTACAATGATACAGGGTTGATGTATAAATTTCTCAATAGTTTTACTTTTAATACCTTTATACCTTCTAAGATATCCATAAATGGGTAGCTCAATTTTGAGTTTCGACACCAGAGCCTCTTTCCAAAAGAATGGCGCTGGTGCGATAACTCACATCTGTCTTACCACAACTCGTAGTTAAATTGCTTTCAAAAAGTAACTTTCTACGGACTTTCTAATGCCAGAAAAGTATAAACTCAGGCGGTTTGTTGCTTCAGGGTGATAAACGACGGCTTTCGCCAATTTCTAAATAAACTGCGTAAATGGTTTTTCCGGATTTAATTCTAAACTTAAAGGTATATAAAATGACTACTGCTACTACTGCTAAACCCAAAGCTAAAACCCCAACACGTGCTAAAACCGCCACCAGTGCTAAACCGTCACGCCCGGCTGCTGACAAAATTGAGAAAGATTCAATTTTGATGGCTTATTCCAAAGCGTTTTATGGTGAAGAAATTCCACCATCGAATACTGGCAGTGATATTTGTAAAATAGAAAAAGGCACCGATGACGATAAGAGTTACATCTGGTATATGACAGAATCTGTCAGCCGTGTAATTGAGTTAAAGGCGCTTGAAGAAAGTTCTAAACTGAAGCATTTAGTTGGTTGTGAACGTTCTGTGATTTACAGCGTGAATGTTGGTGATGTCTTCATTAATGAGATCAACCTCGATGAGGCTGAACAACTTCTTGAAGAATTTCCCGACATCCCACGTGAAAAAACGCTCGAAGCTTTTTTATCATCTCTTGATGAAAAGCTTGTTGAGTTGAATATCAGCTCCATTGTTACTTCAGAGTCTCTTCACTTCGGTAAAGATAAACTGACCAAGCTGGGTGCTGTTAAAGTAAGTCAATGGCTTGATATGGTTATTGATGAGGTGCATGTTTTTTATAAACGTCAGCACTTTGTTGAGACCGTTGAATCTCGTCATGAGGACCTCAATGACCTTTATGGTAAATTGAAGCCTTTGATGAGTGAATTCGGGCTTCAAGACAAATACTATGACTTATCATTTAACGAGATGATGATTCACAAAGTAAATGGTTTTGATTTTGTAGTTGCAGATTTAATGCCACGACTGCTTAAACTTGAAGCATCATTGAAAGATGATGAAATGAAAGCTAAAGCAGCTATGGAAACAAATCAAGCTCAAGAAATTAAAGCTGTAGAAAATAATAGTTTTGTAAAGGGATATGATAATACGGTATCAAGAGTACTGAAAGGTGCTGCTTGTGTTGCCATTCTCTATTTCGGAATCTCAACTATTATGAACTTCATTGGCTATAATTGATACTTATCTTATTCATGGAGTTCAACTATAAAAGTTGTCCTTTATAAAAAGGTATCATCTTCTAAATTTTGTTTAATCACACATCCATAAGGAGAAAAAGAGACTCCTTTTGGGTCTCTTTTTGTTTTTTAAAAGAGGCCTAACATGTTTACAAATCACATAAATACTGTTTGCGTTTCCGGCGAGGTTAATAAGGTGATTGTTCGTAATGAATATGACACTATTATGCTAATACTGGATAACAAACAGGAAATGGAAAGAAATGGTAAAATAGAAATGGTAGTTTCATCGATCCAAGTGAAAATACCTCAAGACCTGTATGATAAGGAGTTTAAAGAGATTATTCGAGGCGATAACCTGATGATAACTGGTTGTCTGGTGACTGATAAAGTTCACTCTGGTGAATTGACGGTTGTTAGAGTCCAGGCCCAGAAATTGATTCACCGAGCTCCTAAGCCTATTGAAGGTTTCGGCGGTTCAAGGTTCTTAACACGTTAATAATTTTTTAACCCCTATTGGGAGAAATCCCATTTGGGTTTCTCCTATGGAGAAACCTATCATGCATTTAAGTAGTAAATTAAGAAAGATTGAGAATGAAAACCAACTTAGTTTCAGATTCTTCTTTGAGGATGATGGAATTAAAGAAAAGGTATATATACCTGTGGAATCAAACTCAATAGTTGAAGATCATGGTAACAAAGTACCGAACCATGATTATCAAGAGCTAGATGATTTCATTTGGACAGATGAACATATATGTACGTTCTTCTATAAAATAATGGAGTCATCTTTTGTAACCGTTCAGTACCATATAGACCAATCGATGGTCTATAAAATTGATGCCAATGGGTTTCGATATCTAACACCGAAATTAAAATTGGAGTTAGATTGGTATTGTACTAAACAATTTCAAATTGTGTGTCATCGCTTCGGATATGACCCAGATGAAATTATTGATTTTATTAAGTCAAGACTTCTTCTTGCAATACGTTCAAGAGAGTCAAGGCAAGATCTTATTAAATCTTTAGAAACTGACAACTTAACATTTTCTCATCCTATTATAGGCCCGATTAAATGGTCAGATTTCTTAGATGATAGATATTGTTATACAAGGAGATCATTGATCATTAAATGGTCAATAGCTGACAGATTGAAACTCTTTAAAAAGATTTTCGATGAGCAAATGATTATCCTTGAAAATCTAAGTGAAAATGGTGCCTGGACTTTGGATCAGAATACCGATTCTTATGTTCTTAAAACCGAAGCTGTGGATTATGTTGAGTGGTTATATTCCGATGCATGTAAGGTAATATCTCATGTATACGGTTTTGATTACGGATTACTTTTCAGCACTTCGAAAGCCATTATCAAAAACCTTTAATTTCATAAATATCCAACGGAGTTATATATGACACCCGCTACTACTGCTAACAACAATGCAAAAATTCTAACTTTGAATGTTAACTCTGACTTAGAAATTAAATATTTCGAACCTCATGAGTTAACCAAGGCTATAGAATATCAAGATGAAGAGGAATACATTATTGTCCGTGCAAACGAGCACTTTAATGTTGACTGTTTTGGAGAAAATGACGTTATACCTATTTTCAAAAGAGTTACTCCTTTTCGTGCTCCGTTAAACAGTAAATATCGTCCAAATCCGATCACTCTACGCCGTATGGTGAAGTTACTTTTAAATAATGAAGTAACTGCTGGCATCTGCCTGCAAGGAGAATCTGGATCTGGTAAAACGGAGTTAGCATTATATATCAGCCATATGCTGAACTGGCCTATCACCATCAAACAAATCAACAATGAGTTATCGATTGATGATCTTGAAGGTATGAGAACGCTAGAAAATGGAAATACACGGTATGTTTATAGTGACCTTGTGCAAGGCTATCGTGATGGGCATATCATTCTTCTTGATGAGATAGATAAAATAAACCCAGATACGGCAGCTAAGCTTCATATGCCGCTTGAGCGTAAACCGTGGGCAACCGGTAAAGAAGGTGGCGAGTTGATTTATGCAAATCGCTACACCCGCTTTATTGGTACAGCTAACACTAACATGAGTGGAGAGGATATGCGTTTCGCTTCATCACAGTCCCAAGACTCTGCATTTATTAAGCGTTTTTTAATATTGCCGATGATTCGACCTGATGAACAAGCTATGTATTGTGCAGCTGAGGCTCATTTTCCTGATTTGAAACCTTCATGTTTAAGAATGTTTGCAAAAGTTGCTTTTGAACTTAACAATCTGAAAGATGACGAACTGGTGATGGATATTCGTGAATTGATTTCATGGATTTCTACCTCCAAAGTCCTTGATGAAGAAATTTCTGTTGGGTTTAAAATTGCATTCACGTCTAAGTTATCTTCTGAAGCATGTAGTAAAGCTGAAATTTTGCTTGAGCAACTTTTCCCGGAAGAAGTATCACGTTCAATTTCACAATTGTAATTGATACGTTTATTTAAATTTTACCTACCCCCCCCCCCACCGGGAAATATTTTCCCTTTGGGAGATATTTTTCCGGTGCATACTGGAGAAATATCATGGCTAATATCAAAATCGCTGCTATTGCTGATACCACTCAAATCAGTAACACTGTAAAAAGTTTCATCGACCGCAATCCTGAATTACAAGATGGTGCCGTTATTATTAAGGTAGATGTCGAAGGATGTCAGGGTCGCCGTAGAACGAATGAAATTCGACAGTTTCTTGATGAAGATGAAGTATCGGACCAATCGAGTGTGAGTAAGGTTGAAGTCCAATGGATTTCTACTAAGGCTTTGAACTTTAAAAGCGCTGTTCATACAAGATTGAGTAATCTCAAACGTAAATACTGCATTCCTTTCAGCTCCATGAATATACTGCCAACCTCTAAGTTGGAAGAGTATTTGATTGAAGTAGAGGCCGTCCGAGAATATTTCAAGGAAGGCATTCAGAATGCTCTAGAGCGTTATGAAGAATACATTCAGATGGAAAAAGACAGAAGTCCTAAATTGGCAGAATTAATTGAAAAATTAAGAATGACTAAAGATGACTTCGAAAAATCGTTTCTTTTCCAGATTAGCCATCCAATCCCTTTCACACCAATGTCAATTGATGGAGAGGATTTAGGAGACCGCTATTCAGTTGGTTTAATACAGGATATTGCTCTGACTGCTGAATCTATCTATGCTTCCTGCACAAAACCTAAAATTGACCAGACTTTCGTAGAAAAACTGTCAAATTTAAAAGATAAGGTTGTGAGTTTTATGTTTTTGGATGATCGTGCAACTAAAATTGCTGACTCTATCCAAAGCGTACTAAACCATCTTCCTTCTGGTAATTTGGATTCCCCCCTTCACATGAGTTTGTTTCGCGAATGGTTATTACTGCTAAGTGATACGAATCGTTTGAACAGAATTATGGATGGTGACGATCTTGTAACAGGTTTTATTGCCGAAATTAAAAATCGTTTTAACGATTTAGATGATAATTTGGCTAATAATACTGGTTCCATTTTCGTTGATCCTTTTACTGGAAATGGTATTCCTGCTAAGACATCTAATTCTTCGATAACTCCGGTCTCAAATAATGATGTAGTCCAGAAAAAAGTAACTTTCTCGACTCCATTTAATTTTTGATATCTTCTAATCCCTTGTGGGCAAACCCACATGGGTGCGCCCATTTAACTTTATGGGTGCTATATGACTATTAAGCTAAACAATTCTATTCGTAGTAAGTTGGCTGTAGATAATCTTGCTCGTGTGATTGGTGCTGATCCTGAACTCAATGTTCTTTTTTTGGGGCCACATGCAACACCATGCATTAACATGAGATCTAAAACTATTTTTTTACCAAACGGTGACTTTAGTAATGACAAATACTGGAAGCTATGTAGCGGCTGGATATGTCATGAAGGTGGTCATAATCGTTATACAGAAATCGAAACTACTGTTGATTTTGAAAATGAATATTTATCAAAACAACCTGGCTTCGAATGTATAATGCCTGACGGAACCGCTAGTTTTTCCTCTAAAGAAGAGGAGAAAAAAGCGGAAATAAAACTTAAGAGGCTTCATCGTTCTATTAACCTCTTCGAAGACATTCAGATGGAAGAGAAAACTGGTAATCAGTTTCCGCTTTCAAAAGTAATGCTTGCTGAAATGTATTCGTTTATGGTTAGTGATGGAAACATGACTGGTGACGGTTCTAATATCGTTTCCTACATTGAAATGTATATTTTAAACAAGCTTCGTGTAAATCAGCTTGGGCAAGAAGGCGTTCCTGAAATATTGAATGATTTTTTTGCTCTTGCTGATACTGTTCTATTCGACATGAAAGACCGTTTTGATTCTTTGATTCTCGAAGCCACAGGGGTTAATTCAACTCTTATGGCATGTGAGTTAGGATTGAAACTATATGAAGAACTAGAAAAGTTACGTGATGATCTAAAAGATAAAGAAGAACAAAACCGATTAGATGACTCTGATGACTCTGACGGCTCTGATGACTCTGA
>NZ_MTEG01000047.1:0-21110 GCF_002108615.1 Klebsiella sp. YJ | reverse complement strand
ACCCGGTGGGATTGTTGGGTTTCTCATCGTGAGTTACCGGTTCAATATTCCAGACAGACTCGCGGTTCATTTAAGCATCCATGCCCGCCCTGAACTCCGGGCACACTGTAAGTTATGTCCGTTACCCAACGTTCATCCGGTGCTTCCGGGTTGAACTGCCGCTGGAGTTTGTTGGGTGTCACGATACTGGCTTCACCTATACGCGCTCGTGGGCTTCGATACCCGACCTGAGCCTTTATCCCGGCACGCTTCATCAGCCGCCAGACCCGGTTAATCCCGCATTGTTGCCCGCTATCTCGCAGGTCGAGATGGATCTTGCGATAGCCATAAACACAACCGGACTCCAGCCAGAACTGTTTGATTTGTCCTGTCTGTAGATTCAATTGGTCAACGCAACAGTCATGTGAAAACATGTAATTGCGGAGGATTGTTGGATGAGACGGACATTTACAGCAAAAGAAAAAGCATTTGTTTTTGAACTATGGAAGAACGGAACAGGCTTCAGTGAGATAGCTAATATCCTGGGTTCGAAACCAGGAACCATCTTCACTATGTTAAGAGACACTGGCGGCATAAAACCCACTGAACGCAGGCGGGCTGTAGCTCACCTGACCTTGTCTGAACGCGAGGAAATACGTGCTGGTCTGTCAGCCCAAATGAGCATTCGTGCGATCGCTACTGCGCTGAATTGTAGCCCTTCGACGATTTCACGGGAAGTTCAGCGTAATCGTGGCAGGCGGCTATTACAAAGCCGTTGATGCTAATAACTGGGCCAACAGGATGGCCAGAAGACCAAAACCGTGCTTACTGGATCAGAATATGCCGTTGCGGGAGCTTGTTCTGGAAAAGCTGGAGATGAAGTGGTCTCCAGAGCAAATATCAGGGTGGTTAAGGCGAACGAAGCCGCGTCAAAAAACTCTGCGAATATCACCTGAGACGATTTATAAGACGCTGTACTTTCGTAGTCGTGAAGCGCTACACCACCTGAATGTACAGCATCTGCGCCGTTCGCATAGCCTCCGGCATGGCAGACGCCATACTCGCAAAGGTGAAAGAGGCACGATTAACATTGTGAACGGAACGCCAATCCACGAACATTCCCGGCATATCTATAACAGGCGCTCTCTTGGTCACTGGGATGGCGATTTAGTATCGGGTACAAAAAACTCTCATATAGCCACACTTGTAGACCGAAAATCACGTTATACGATCATCCTGAGACTTAATGGCAAAGATGCCACCTCGGTGAATCAGGCTCTTACAGATAAATTCTTGAGCTTGCCGCCTGAACTCCGGCAATCACTGACATGGGACAGAGGAATGGAGTTGGCCAGGCATCTGGAATTTACTGGCAGCACAGGGGTTAAAGTTTACTTCTGCGATCCTCAGAGTCCCTGGCAGCGGGGAACAAACGAAAACACTAATGGGCTAATCCGACAGTACTTTCCCAAAAAGACATGCCTTGCCCAATATACTCAACATGAGCTGGATCAGGTTGCAGCTCAGCTAAACAACAGACCGAGAAAGACACTGAAGTTCAAAACACCGAAAGAGATAATCGAAAGGGTTGTTGCGTTGACAGATTGAATCTACAGCGGCTTTTTTTAATATGTCCCGTTCGTCAGTAACCCGCTTCAGCTCCTTCTGGAGTCGGCGGCTCTCAGCCTGAGCATCTGACTGTTCTTTGTTGGTGGAAGAGTCCGGTCCGTACCTCTTTATTCAGGCGTAAAGACTGTCAGTAGTGATATCGAGACGTGTTGCGACGCTGGAAACAGAATGGCCTCGCTCAACAACCTGCTTTACCTATTCAATTTTAAACTCTTCGGGATAACGTTTACCGCTCATGGGCACCTCTCTTTTAATTAATCTTAAATGACTCCGAGGTGTCTGTTAAACCTGTGGCGATTCACACTACAAAATATTCGACGTTCACAATACAGATTTTATTTTCCCTGCACTCAATCACCGGTCAATTTTCCCGAATTGACCGGGAATGGTTATTCATATCGCCTTACCAGGTGATGATATTTTCATGTATGGCATATAGTTATGTCCGTTTAGAGTTTTGAGTTTAGACGGTTGATGCAGCACACTAGGTAAATCGTCCTGTAGGCGGCTACAACTGAACTGACCCCATAGCCCAGCTGTTTTATGGTCGAATACCTCGGCACACTGATGATCACTGAGGCTTTATTATTGTATATTTACTGGCATTCAACAGCATGAATGAATACGTGGATTATCTCCTTGATGTCTTGGAAAATATCCGCATCCGCTCGTGATTCATTAGGAATGTACAGGTTGGGATTTTCAAACGTATCTGCCTGGTAAACGCCTCTTTTTTCTGATGAATAAATTTATATAGCTAAGTATATGTCCAGCCCAGTGCTCCGATAATAATTGCAAGGATGATTAAAGTAATTGCAGTTTTACGCATTAGCACGCCATAAAATGCCAGAGACATTCCGATACACAGAATTATCAACACTGGCCACATACTGAGTACAAGGTATAGATAACTTTCTACATCGTTACTAGTAGTCACACTCACATCAATATTCCTCATCTGGAATTCCATAAGTTAAATATCTCACCTCATAATATCATGCAACACCCTTGCTCTAATATTTATTGGTGATAAAACAGCTTCAACTTGAATTAATTGCTTCTTACCATTGCGTTCAGGATAGTAAGTCGCTTGCTCAAAGTGGCAACGAGAGCTACTTTCCTGAGGTTGCCAGCTACAACCAAAGGCTAGCGCTAGATAATGAACCTGGTTCCGTTTTCAGGTTTCTGCAAGCTCGCCGCGAAACACGATAATGTTTTTGCGCAGGGTGTTATCACAAGAGCAAAACGATACTGCTAATCACCTGACACATTTCTGAATGTTGACGCATGCAGGTATCTATATAGTTTACCCCGGATTTCTAAAAAAAACTGCAAGCTCAGATGTATTTATACCGCAAAGTGGCATGTAGGCGCCAGCTAGAATTAAATCAGGTTATGGCGGTAAGGGGCGCCGAAGCCCGGCGTAGCCGGCTACAGTTTGATAGGTTCTGCCAATCCCCATCCCCGCCCTGATAAGCCATACCCACCGATAACGCTTCAGGAGCTGCTGTACGCGGTCGGAGTGGTCACGACAAGGCGTTAGCCGCAGTCGTGGCGTATCTCCGCGTTAGCGGGCCGTAGGGCCGCTTACGAGCGTGTACCCCGGACCTCACCGCAGCACTACCCACAGCGATGACCAACCTGTAGTTACAACACCCATCATTAAAAGCGATGGTGTTCCCCGGCCTTCGGCCGGGGGCGGCGGCGCTTTTCAGTGGTGGGATGAGTTATGTAGTTACCGCTGTGCACGGAACTGAATAGTGGTCTGAGAGGGGCTCAGTGTTGCAGGACGGCGCCGGAGGTTTGTTTAAATGGTTAATTGAATGCTGTAACTAAAGTGCTTGCTGGTGCTGTGCCCGCCGCTTGCCGGCGGGAGGTACTTCTCGATTCTGAGCGGCGCGGGCGTTTGCGACCGCTGCCAGCGAAGGCCTCATTGAGACTGTCCACAGGACAGACGGCGAACAGGTTTTCCTTTGAGATGAAAGAGATTCAGATCTTTAAAAGAAGTACAGAGCAGGTATTTAAAGGGAACCATGCGGTCTGTAATTCTTTCGACGGGCACCCAGGAAACGTGTCGGGTGTAGCCTTGTGAATAGTTCCCTTGCAGTTAAATGTGTATAAGTAAAATCCGGTCAAAAAACCGGGGCCGGAGACCTGAAATTTCATCCACGAAAAGGAAAAATCAGGAGGTGGCCGTGGTGGCTGTTACAGGAATGGTCAGAAATCAGGCAACTGCAGAAGACGGGCGAGCGAAAGTCTCCGGCGTCGGCCGGATAAAAAAGTGGGAGGTTTATATGGGCTCGGGGTACGGCGCCAGGCGGGTATAGTTATTGCCCCGGGATATCAGCATTCGTTCCGTCACACGTCGCTCCACCTCACGCTTCAGCGCGTCATGATCGCCTCTGAAGCGGCCGGTGGCATATTCACGGGTCAGCTGCTGACGAACGCGCGTCTCTATATCCTTACGCTGGCGTGAAGCATCCCGGCGAGCTGTCGCTCGCTTCTGGCCATGTGATTTACGCTCAGCCTGGTAGCTACGAAAACGCTCGCGTACAAAACGCCAGGATTTAGCGATCAGCTCGTCCATTTCCAGTTGTGGCAGGCTCTGCTTTTTACGCTGTTTGTTTTCCCACTCCACACGGCTACGACGCGCGGCCACGACAGCGACATCTGACACATCCAGAGCCTGAAAAAGAGCCGGCGTGAACGTCATGTCGGTCGGGATGTTACAGCCAATCTGCGGGTCATATTCCGTGGTGTAGGTGATCAGGCCCAACTCGGACATAAAGCGCAGCGCACGGGTCGCCCGCGAGATAGAGAGATTGCCACTTGCGGATTCCGTGGCCAGCCCGCACTCGATGGCCATATTGGTAATCGAGCGCTGCACGCGATTGGCCAGCGGATCATAATGGAAGCACATTGCCTGCAGGAGCGCGTCAATTGCACGTCGACGCAGTATAGGAGGCATGCGGCGGCGCTTACCCAGTGAGCGGGCAAAAGCAACATGGATTGAAAAATCAAAGGTAGCGGTGAAGCCTTCGGCTTTGGCCATCAGCTTACGACAGAACGGCAGTGTCTTTTTGCCTTCACGCGCCATAAAACGCGGCTCGGCATTTTTAACCTGAACGTAATGAAATGAGTTTTCTGAATTCTGGTCAGCCACCGCTTCCTGCGCTTATGTTGCACGGAAGGAGTGGGCACAGAAGGTCTTGAACTTTTCTGAGCATGAATCTATACTCCCTGCATAGAGCAACAGCTTCTATGCAGTTTTGAAAGGCCCCGTTAATCTTTTCGCTCCGCCAAGAATGAAGAAGATTATCGGGGTTTTTGCTTTTCTGGTTCCAGGTAAATTCCCCATCCGAACCAGTTCCCTGCCACCTTGCGGCGTGGCCAGCCAGAAATCTCTAAACGATCAGTAATCTAGCACTCAAAGCCGGATGGATCAAGAATGTGACGTCGTTACATCAATTCCAAGCTTCGCGGACTCCATTTCAATAAGCCTTTCAATCATTTCTGCCTGAGTAATTCCTTCACTCTCACACATGATTTGAAGCTGATTTTTAAGTGAATCGCGCACAAACACCCTCACCTCTTTGTGCGTCGTTTTTTTACGCGCAACAGCCTTCTGCTGCCGTTCTGCAGCAGAAAGTGGTTTCCCTTTTCTGTAGGGGCGTTTAGATGAGGAAGTAACTGCGTTTATGGCCTGTGACATCTCTGCCTCCTCAAGCATTTAACTAAATACCTGAACAAAGATACTACAGCTGGCCTGATGCGGCGAGTGGCTATGTTATTTTTTGTTATATAACCTAATCTCCGTTGGCGCGAAGTTCAGGTTAAAAAACGTAACGATTTTCAGTACGTACTCTGCCAGTCCGTTCCCTGTGCCCAGCGGGATGCCCAGTGGTTCAGGTAACTGTGGGCGACAACCGGGTCATCCCACACGACCAGCACATTCTCTGAATTCGAACGGTCCGCAGCCCGACTGAAATTGAAAGAGCCGACCTCGGTATTGCGTTTGTCTGCGACGATCACTTTGTCATGAAGGATCGTATATACGTCGACGGTGCGGACAGGGATACCCGCGCTGACCAGCACGTTCATGGCGGCCACGCTGGCTTTCCCGGTATTCGCCTTCTGGTCCAGTACTACCCTGATATCCACTCCACGCCGTTTTGCCGCAATAAGCGAGCGAGTCACCTCCGGCGACGTGAAGGAGTATCCCATCAGGCGGATTTCCTGCTGCGCTGAATCGATGGTCTTCAGGACCAGCTGCAGGGCCGTTCCTTCCGGGGAAAAGCCGGTCTCGATGGACGCGGCGTTGACTGCCGGCACTGGCGTGTAAAGCGCCAGACTGAGCAGTCCGGGCAACCACCACCGGCTGGCTGGGGTTTGACGGGTCGTTCTTTTTTCTATACTCATACGATTTCACTCCTGATGACATTCAGTGATGTCGTGTCGGTGCTTCAGAAAATCCCTCACACACCTGACCAGTTTCTCTGAATCCCGCTCCCGCAACAGCGGAATGCCGGCCTGGCGAAGTACCTCTTCCAGCAGAATATCCCGGCGTACCCGATGTTTTTTCAGGTGCGAGGCATCATCCAGTTCGACAGCGGCCACAATGGCAAAGGTCGTGATATCCACCACCACCACATCGCAGTGCCACTGTGAGGCCATCCGGAACAGCTGCCACCAGGTCCGGGAGCGAGGCCGGATATGAGGTGCCAGGCTGGCGATATCCGCCACCCGCACCTGCGGGCACAGAAGCCAGCGTTTCTGGTCGGTGTGCTTCAGCAACGCCCGGTAAAAATGCTGTTCCCGTGGCGTCATCAGCATGTCATTGCTCACCCAGGCCCGCTGACGACACAGTCGCTGTTCCGCCTCGGTGGTGCGAATACCCGCCGCTTTCAGTGCCTGCAGTACCGGAGAGGTCTTCCCCGTTGTTCGTCCCTTCACAAGCAAAACAAGAAAACCCAGCAGACCCAGTACTATGACGATGGCGCCCGTCATCATTAATATTTTTGCCATTCCGGGCCTCGCTTTATAACCATATCAATCCATATGTGTTTCTTTACTCTGTTCAGCATTCCACTCAGCCCTTCTGAAAGAATTTTCCCCGGAGATTTCTTTGCTGCAATAAAAAACCGCATATGAATTTCCTTAAATTTGTTTCAGCGCTATTGCCGCTGTCACAATAGCCTGCAGGGGATGCATCGGTAATTGATTGCTGTAATTTAGCCAGACACGACGTAAAACTTCTCCGTCTTTGATATAGTGCGGCCTTCGGCTTATTGACTCCTTATCAATACAAATGCCACGAAAAAGTGGCCTGGAACCGACTTTATAGAATTCATGCCGTTCTTCATTGCTCATTTTCATCACCAGTCGATTGAGATAGCGTGAAACCAGAGCAAATGAACGAAACGATGAAAAGTCACCGTTGAAATCCACGACACCACCTTTCAGTAATTTAAATTGCCCCGAAGTCATGACAAAAGCCCGGGAGGGTTTTACTGGTATCGTCCATGTCGCATGGTATTTGTATATCCCTCTCTCCTTTTCGATCCATGCCTCCCCTACAAAATCGACGTCTTCATTTAGTTCCCCGGAAAACATCACCTCTTTATATTTCCCTAAAAAATAGATGTCACCGACCCTCATATCTCTGACTTCACGCTGACACCATACGGGCATATGACAATAGCGCATTAAATCGCGAACAGTCTTCACAGCATCAAGCTTCATTAGTTCACCTTTTTAATTGGTCAATTCTTTTAATTGAATAACAAGCGTAACGAGCCAGCTCTTGTCAGTTCTGTTTATAACGGTATTTCCACGGCTGAACGGGATTCAGGCGTCGCCGGCAATCGCTCCCGATGAGTCTGATGCGCAGTCCCGTCAACGCTCAGTCCCTCTTCTGATGCACCAGGCATCTGCCGGCAACCGATCCAGCAACGCACGTCGGTATCTGTTCGGCACCCCCTGACCAGCCACGAGGTCAGCAATCAGGACCGATATGGCGGAAATCAACAGCACGTAGTGAAGGACGATGCCGGCCAGCTGCACAAGCTCTGTTGCGGGCATAGTTCGCAGGGCGGTCACCAGACGGATACCGTCCTGCGGAAATCCCCACACCAGAAGACCCGCACCTGCCAGTATCGCTGCTGGCGCATAAAGGCATCCCCGGGAGACAAGCCGGACCACCAGGTCGATAAGGTCACGCATCTGCTGGTGATAGGGGTTCGAGGTTCAATCGTGTAAAAAACCACGTTAAGGCAATAATTCATTGTTTGAATTGAAATTTAATGGCCTCAACTCTCCCTTCAGAATATTTTCCGGCAGCGTGAACGTATAATGTCCCAGCATGTTGATATGACCGTACATCAGTGGCGACAGGCGTGAGATATGCTCGTCTTCCGGGATCTCACCAGCGCTGCGCAAATGTGATAGCGCTTCCTGCATATAAAGCGTGTTCCACAATACAACTGCGTTAGTGACAAGCCCCAGCGCACCCAGTTGATCCTCCTGCCCCTCACGGTAACGTTTTCTAATCTCACCACGTTGGCCGTAACAGATCGCCCTTGCCACGGCGTGACGGCCTTCTCCCCGGTTAAGCTGAGTCAGTATCCTGCGACGATATTCTTCATCATCAATGTAGTTGAGGAGGTACAGCGTCTTGTTGACCCGTCCCACCTCCATAATCGCCTGCGCCAGCCCTGACGGACGGGAACTTTTTAAAAGCGAGCCCACAAGTTCTGAGGCGTGGACTGTACCCAGCTTCAGAGAACCGGAAACCCTCATCATTTCATCCCATTGGGTTTCTATCTTTGACAGTTCAACGCATCCCCGCGCCAGCTCATCCAGTACCCCGTAGTTCGCATTTTTATCTGCACGCCAAAATACCGCCTCACCGGCATCTGCCAGGCGGGGCGAAAACTGGTAGCCCAGCAGCCAGAACAGGCCAAAGATAATGTCGCTGGACCCTCCAGTGTCCGTCATAATCTCCACCGGATTCAGCCCCGTCTGCTGCTCCAGAAGCCCTTCCAGCACAAAGATAGAGTCACGCAACGTACCGGGGATAACGATGCCGTGAAAGCCGGAATACTGGTCAGAAACAAAATTGTACCAGGTGATCCCACGCCCTGAGCCAAAGTATTTTCTGTTAGGGCCAGAGTTCAGCGTTTTTACAGGAGTGACAAAGCGCATCCCATCTGCAGAAGCCACTTCTCCGCCGCCCCAGCGCTCAGACAGTTCCAGCGTGGACTGAAAATCGACCAACCGGGCATTAGCGCTGACCAGCGTTTCAGCCCGAATGTAGTTTTGTTTTACCCAGCTCAGACGGTGGCGGGTCAGTGCCGGAATACTGTGTTTGATCAGCGGTTCATGTCCGATATTGCAGGCTTCAGCGAGCAGTACGGCACACAGGCTGATGTTAAGATCCTGAGCACGGGCTTCAGACTCACTCACATGAGTGAATTCGCGGGTAAAACCAGTCCGGGCGTCAATTTCAAGCAGCAGCTCTGTCAGATCAACAGGGGGGACCAGCTGCCTGACGCGGCTGTTCAGAAGAATCAGCGGCTGCGGTTCTTCCAGTTTTTCCAGACTGCTGATGGTCAGGGACGGATATTTACCCTGATGACAGATGCTCACGGCAGCATTCAGCTCAAAGCGTGAGGCCACCGTTTTCCAGGTTTCGTCCAGTTCGGTTGCCAGCTGTTTAACGGCATTTCCACCATCGGTGGGGTGTCCAAGCGCCCGGCATACGGCGATCCGCTGAGCCTGCCATTCTTTCCCCTGAAGAAACTTCTGACGCGGATCGCCCCAGCGATCGCTGTTCTCCAGCCAGATATCGCGGCGACGCAGCGAATCCTGAAGGCGTTCCAGCAGGCACAATGAGTATCCTGCACGCTGTATCCGGCCTTCGGAGTCGTACACCAGACGTTTCCAGGGACCTGTAATGATCTGCTCAGGCGCATTCTCCAGGAGGCGTTTTTTCGAACCACTCAGTTCGGCCAGGTAATGTATGGCCGATAGCGTATTTTCGCCGGCAGGGGCAGACTGAAAATGTAAATCACGCAGCATCGCTGGCAGAAAGCGCTTAACCCGTCCATATTGCTCGACCATTTCATCCTGGAAATTTGTGTCCTGCGGGCGGGCAAGCTCATTGACTTTACCTACGGATTCCGCCAGCCGGTTCTTTGGTACGTGGCTGAAAATAGTCTGACGCAGCGCTGCGTCATCCATTTTATCATCCAGTAAAAGCGTACATGCATGTGCCAGAAGTAGCGCCGCGCGATCAAGATCTTTGAGCGTTCTGAGCCGTTTTTTCTGCCCGGTTTGCTTCGCTGAACGCGTGATATTGAGGATCAGCAGATCCAGAACATCGACAGCCTCATCGAGTGCCAAAATTTCCTGTGCTTTAACAAACGCGGTCAGGATGGCCAGCCGCCGTTCCTCCGGCATTCTGGCGATATATTTTACCGAAGCCATGCCAGCATAACGAGCCAGGTTGCGGAGTTGAATTGCAGGCAGCCCGGCAAAATTCAGCCGGGAAAACTCCAGGCTGCGCAGGCGTGTGTAGCGCTGAAGTGCGTCAGTAAAGGCCGGACCACTGACGTTGACGGGCCCTTTTCGTATCTGCTCCATCACGGAAACCCGCTGTCCTTCCGGTATGACAAGCAGACCGGCCAGTTGCTCAGTCTGCCAGCTGTCAGGTAATGCAGCCAGTCTGCGCCACAAACGCCTGCTTGCCCGCTCACGAATTTCGCCAATGAGCCTCGTCAGCGCTGAGGCTGCGGGCAACAATACTTTATTCTGGAGCAACCATGCCGTGGCAAAATCGAACATCAGACCGGGGCGCTCGTTACTGAGCCATGTGCGGATATAAAGCAGACGTTTCAGTCTGAACGACCAGGGGAAATCGCCAAAATCATGGTAGTCAGAGTGTTGCCTGATCAGCCTTTGATGCTCCCAACGGGTATTCTCTCTCTGGGCGTATCGGGCCATGATCTCAGGGCGATGAATGTTCAGCTGTAATGCAACGTAATTTCGGACGCCGGGAGGTATTTGCAAGGGATCGGTCTGGAAGGTTCCCAGAAAACGGGCCGTGGTTAGCTGAAGGGCAATCCCAAATCGGTTATGTTTCCCCCGGCGCTGATTAATAAAAACAAGATCGCGTTCATCAAGATGAAAATACCGGGCCAGCTGAACCTCGTTAGGCTCGGCGGCATACCGTCCGTAGTTTTCGGTCTGTTCACTGGTCAGAAAACCGTCACTCATCCCGCATCCTTTCGTAAGGGTATCGCTCTGCTCAAATTTTGATAGTCTCAGATATTATAAGTTTTGAGACCTTTTAAAGTGCGTGCTTACATGAGTATCAAAAATCGTGTTTTATGCTTTATGATACTACGCAGTATCAGTATCGATTTGTGAGACCAATATGGCATTACTGGGATATGCAAGGGTATCAACGAGCCATCAGAAACTGACGGCGCAGATCATGGAGCTGAAATCTTCAGGCGTCAGAGATGACCGGATTTTTACTGACATGATGTCGGGCGCCACGGACGAACGTGAAGGGTTACAACGGCTGCTTGCCCGTGCCGAAAAAGATGACATTATCATGTGTACCAAAATGGACCGGCTTGGCCGCAACACAGCGGATATGATCCACATTGTTGATGCCTGCTATAAAAAGGGAATAGCCATCCGGTTTCTGGAGAATGGACTGAGTACTGAAGGCACGATGGGTAAAATGGTCATTCAGATCCTTGCTGCCGTTGCTGAAGCTGAGCGGGAGCGGATCCTGGAGCGCACAAACGAAGGCCGGGTCATCGCCATGGCGGCAGGCGTCAGGTTTGGACGGAAACCTCATCACAAATCGGCCGCCGCACTGGAGCTTATCCGGCACGAAACGCCCATTAAACTGGTGATGGAGAAAACCGGCATATCCAGGGCCACCTATTTCAGGTTAAAAAAACTGGGCCCAGGCAGTTAACCCGACGCAGGCAGCGATTTTTTCCTGTGCCGGAAAGGGTTTCGCGGTTGATGCTGATGATCCCCTGCTTAAAAACAGAGTTAACATTGCCCACAATATTGCTGGTTTTGATGAGCCGTTAAAGGAGTTTTATGAATGGATGGATGTATCTGGTGATTGCCGGCATAGCCGAAGTCTTTTATGCCGCGTCAATGCTCCGGACTGAGGGATTTACCCGGATCTACCCCAGTATTTTTTGCCTGACATTTATCGGTGTGAGCATGTACTTTTTGTCCCTGGCAACACGGACTATTCCTGTAGGAACCGCTTATGCGGTCTGGGTCGGGATTGGTGCTTTAGGGACAGCAGCGTACGGAATAATTTACTTAAATGAAGATAAGGGCCTGTTACGCATTGCCTGTTTCGGACTGATTCTGGCGGGTATCATTGGCCTGAAAATTCTGGCAGGACACAAGCAGCTGTAGGTTCTCATCCATAAACAGAACTCCGGGGGCATTCTGATTTTAGACATCAGCATGCCTCTCCCTTTCCCCTTTTTGAAATGGGACATTACCCGCTACATTAATAACAGGCGAGAGAACCGACATAACCGGGGGCGGCCAGGAAAAGTTGCCATGATTGACAAAAAGACTGCTTTTTGTTTGTACCTGCATGATTAACGGTGCGAATTTTTTCGGCAAACTATAAATGCGGGCACCAGTGTGATGATAAGCACCTGAATAAATGCCGACGGTAATGAAGGTGGCCCTGTTGATTAATAAGTTTGCAGGGAAATAAAAATCCCCGTCATCACGGGGATTTTCCGGACCCGAATGCGTTACCGGGAAGGATGCGAAGGAGAAAAGCGCAGTATCAGCATACCCGCCAGTGCTGCCAGTACAGAGCCGGCAAGTACCCCCACCTTGACCTCGTCCACCAACAGGGGGCTTTCTGCAAACGCCAGGTTGCCGATAAACAGGCTCATGGTAAACCCTATTCCGCACAGGACCGATACGCCGTAAACCTGCAGCCAGGTACTTTTTTCAGGCCGTTTTGCCAGGCCCAGGCTGACGGCCAGCAGCGACAGGCCGAAAATGCCCGCCTGCTTGCCAACAAACAGGCCCAGCGCAACGCCGACCGGTACCGGCGACATCAGGTCATCAGCCGTCATACCGGAGAGCGCGACCCCCGCATTTGCGAAGCCAAACAGCGGCAGTATCAGAAACGTCACCCACGGATTGATGCCGTGCTCCAGCCGGGCAAGAGGGGATTGTTTATCCGGATCGGTTACCCGCAGCGGGATAAAGAGCGCCAGCAGGATACCCGCGATGGTGGCGTGCACCCCGGACTGAAGCATGAAAAACCACAGCACGCCCCCCGCCAGCAGATAGGGAAACAGCCGGGTAATCCCGGCACGGTTCATGATAAACAGCAGAGCAACCGTGACCGCCGCACCGGCCAGCATCAGAAACGAAATATTACTGGTATAGAAGAGCGCAATAATAGCCACTGCGCCCATGTCGTCCAGAATAGCCAGCGCCGACAGGAAAATTTTCAGCGAGGCAGGTACGCGACTGCCCAGCAGTGCCAGTACCCCGAGCGCAAAGGCAATGTCCGTGGCGGCAGGAATTGCCCAGCCAGCGAGGGTTTCATCGCTGCCCGCATTAAACCATACGTAAATGGCCGCAGGCACGGCCATCCCGCCCAGCGCGGCAAATCCCGGCAGCGCGCGCTGGCCCCAGGTGGCAAGCTGACCGGTGAGAAGCTCGCGCTTGATTTCCAGGCCGACCATCATGAAGAACACGGCCATCAGGGCGTCGTTTATCCAGTGCTCAACGGAGAGGCCGGCGGCGTTGTATTTCAGGAATACCTCATATCCCTCCCTGAGCGGAGAGTTAGCCACGATGATAGCGGCTGCTGAGGCGATGATGAGCACGATGCCGCCGGCTGCGGGCGAGCTGAAAAATGCAGATGGCACTTCTGACATCCTCTTTTTATTTCTGTCTGGGATTTCTGACACACTCCCTCCCTTTATTCAAAAAAAACAGGCCTTCCCCTGATATACAACCGCTGGTTATCAGAGGATAAGCCGGCTGAGCTACGCTGAAGATATAAAAAATACGATAATTAATTGCTGATAAATTAACGAATTAGCGTGACGTTAATTTTATCATAACGTCCGGCCCGCTTCAGGCGGAAGAGGTAAAGCCCTGTAAAGCTGCCGCAGGCAGGGGCATTTTTATCCGTCATCAGCCACACGCTCACAGCAGCCATGTGACGACAAAAAAACCCAGGGCAGTCATCAGAATGGAGCCGGTTACGTGTACCAGCAGTGAAGTAAACGCCCAGAAATAATTACCGGACTGCAGCTGTGAGAATATTTCCAGGGAAAACGTGGAAAACGTGGTCAGCCCACCGCACAGCCCGGTGATAACAAGTAATCGCCAGGCCGGATCCAGGTCAGGATGGCGCATGAACCAGGCCAGCGACGCACCAATGATAAATCCGCCCGCAAGGTTCACTACCAGCGTGCCCGGTGGCAGGTCAGGAAACAGGCTGTTCAGGCGTGCGCCAAGCAGCCAGCGGATCAGGCAGCCAGCGGATCCACCAATGATAATGGCCAGATAAGATTTCACGGGGTTTACCTCTGTGTCAGAGGGAGTATGCAGGCTGATGATACGGGGCGGCCTGACATACTCCCGGTTAAAGGGGAGTAATATCAGGCGTCATCAGCTTCTCAGGGGAAGCGGTTGGGTAAGGTGGAACGCCATCACCTCGCCGCAATTCTGGCCCGGTCACGGGCGTTAATCAAGCGGCTATCCACTGTTTTTGTGCGACTCCCCCTGCGGCGGGCATGAGGAGCCCGTTTTCAGGCTTGACCTGAAGAGCATTAAAAATTATCGTTTCGGCAGCATTTTATATCTGACTGTGAGTCATGCACATTACGCCACCCTGAGTTTCTCTTCGCCCGTCCTTTATCAGAGAGCCTGCCGCGACAGCCAGTCCGCGCCGGGTACCGTTCTCTCATATCCGTTACGGGACTGCCACCTTTCACGGTGAACCCGCGTGTACCTGCTTCAGGGACGCAGGCGCCGTGTCCGCAGCAGCCGGTACGGACACGTCGTGATTAATCGGCGGGCTGCAGCCCGCCTTCAGGGATATTCATGCGTCAGCTTTTTCGGTTTATGTTTCATCACGCCTCTCACCTTACGTTCGGTGCGATGCTGATGGCCATGTCCAGCTTTGGACAGACCTATTTTGTCTCACTTTACGGGCAGGATTTTCGTGAGGCCTTTGGGCTCACCGACGGCGGACTGGGCGGCCTGTACGCAATCGGAACGGTGATGAGCGCCATCACGCTGACCTGGGCCGGACGGCTGATTGACTACACCACGACCCGCCGCTTCACGCTGGCGGTCACCCTTTTGCTGCTCACGGCCTGCCTGCTGGTTTCCGGCGCACAGGCGGCGTGGATGCTGTGCATCGGGTTTTACTTTCTGCGCCTCGGCGGCCAGGGACTGATGGTGCATACTGCGCTGACCGCAACGGCGCGCCAGTTCCCCCTTGATGCAGGCAAGGCGCTCGGCGCCATCGCGCTGGGGCTCTCGCTGGCGCAGGCCGTTTTTCCTGTGATTGCGGTGCAGATAAGCGCGCTGACGGGATGGCGCGCTGCCTGGGGCATCAATGCCGGAATGCTTGTTGCCGGCGTGGGGGTCGCGCTGATGTTTTTGCCCCGCGGGAAAGAGAAGCCGCTGCGTACGTTCAGAAAGCGGGGTGAGGAGAAAGAAAAAGAGGCGCCGGTATGGCGAAACCGCAACCTGCTGCTGGCGCTGCCTGTCGTGCTGGCCTCCCCCTTTATCACCACCGGCTTCTTCTTCCACCAGGCGAGGCTGGCACAGGAGAAAGGCTGGGAGCTGTCGTGGGTGGCGGTATGGTTTATTGCCTATGCCATTACCCAGGCGGTATCGCTGCTGTCGTTTGGCCCGCTGATTGACCGGCTCTCACCACGCAGGCTGCTGCCGTGGTTTCTGATGCCACAGGCCCTGGCCATGCTGGCGCTATGGCTCAGCAACGGTCAGTGGGTGACGCCTTTTTACCTGATTATGACCGGCGTATCGTCGGCCATTGCCTCAACGCTTGCCACCGCGCTCTGGGTACAGCTGTTTGGTCCGGCGCAGCTGGCCAGGGTGCGCTCGGCGGTTGAGGCAGGGACGGTGATTGCCAGCGGGGCATCCCCGGTAATCATGGGCGTGCTGATAGATAACCATGTCACCCTGCATCTTCAGGCCCTGTTCTGCCTGGTCTACATTCTTGGCGCCAGCCTGCTGGCCACCGGTATCAGGACGGATGCGCCGCAATAACGCGCCTTTACCTTCATACCCGTCATCCTCTTTCCCCTGTGAAGGCGGGCCTGATATCAGGCCCGCCTGTTTCATCGCAGCATCAGCAGGGGCTGACGGCTTTCAGACAGCATTTCCGTGGTGTGGCTGCCAATAAAGAATCGCCGTAACCGGGAGTGCCCGCAGGCCCCCATTACCGTGAGGTCGATATCATGGGCGTCCGCGTAGCGGCACAGCGCCCCGGTTACGGACTCGTCTTCCAGCAGGCGTGTCTCGGTCGTGATACCGGCTTCCTGAAGAACAGCCTGCGCATCCTGCAGGGCTGACATGTCACCGTTGACCATCACGATATGACAGCTCAGGCCGTGCAGCAGCGGGCTGACCGTCAGGCGCGTCAGGTTTTTACGGCTCTCACTGCTGCCGTCGTACGCAAACATCACCCGCGCCGGCGGCGTAAACGTCTCCGGCACAATCAGCACCGGGTTTTTCTGCAGGCGAATGACGCTTTCCAGATGGCTGCCTACCTGATTCTGCGTCCCGCGGCGCCCCAGCACCATCAGCCGGACTTCGCCCAGCTCCGCCAGGATTTCGTCCAGTGCGCCGTGCTTTTGCAGCAGCTGTGCGTCCGGCTGTCCGGTCTGCTTCAGGAGCTCCGCACAGCCGGCCAGCACGGCCTTGCCCTGCGCCATCAGCAGCCGGCTGCGCTCACCCTCGACGCGGACCAGCGCTTCGGTCAGCTGCTCCCGGCTGTCAATACCAATGCTCCCGGTCAGGTCAGACACGGCGGGAGTCTCACTCTTTTCGAGCACGTGCAGCAGCGCCAGCGGCGCGCCAAGTTTACCGGCTGCCCAGGCAGCATACTCACAGACCGGCCGGGTTGACGGCGAGCCGTCAACGCAGGCAATAACGGTGTTATTCATGATGCTTTCTCCAGTAAATTAATGGCCACCCATCAGCTTTTCCACTTCTTCAGGCTTGTCATGCACTCCGAAGCGGTCAACGAGGGTGCGGGTCGCGTCATTCATACCCTTGATCTCCACTTCCGTGCCTTCGCGACGGAACTTGATAACCACCCGGTCCAGCGCGCTCACGGAGGTGATATCCCAGAAGTGGGCGTGCGTTACGTCAATCACCACGCGCTCCACCGCTTCACGGAAGTCGAAGTGGCTCATAAAGCGATCGGATGAGGCAAAGAATACCTGGCCGGCTACGGTATAGGTGCGGGTGTCGTCCTTCAGCTCAGAGGAGACCGCCATAAAGCGGGCGACCTTGGTGGCGAAGTTCAGCGAGGCAATCAGCACGCCGGTGAGCACGCCAAACGCCAGGTTATCGGTCGCCACCACCACCACCACGGTGGCCAGCATCACCACGCTGGTTGACAGCGGATGGCTGCGCAGGTTGCTGATGGAGCGCCAGGAGAAGGTGCCGATGGAGACCATGATCATCACCGCCACCAGAGCCGCCATGGGTATCCGGGACACCCAGTCGCGCAGGAACACCACCATCAGCAGCAGCACCACGCCGGCGGTGAGCGTGGAAAGCCGCCCGCGCCCGCCCGATTTGACGTTGATCACCGACTGGCCAATCATCGCGCAGCCCGCCATGCCGCCGATAAAGGAGGTGCAGATGTTGGCCACGCCCTGCGCCTTGCACTCGCGGTTTTTATCGCTCGGCGTGTCGGTCATGTCGTCCACGATGGTGGCGGTCATCATCGACTCCAGCAGCCCCACCACGGCAAGTCCTGCCGAGTACGGCAGAATAATCATCAGCGTGTCGAGGTTAAGCGGGATATCCGGGATCAGAAACACCGGCAGGCTGTCCGGCAGTTTGCCCATGTCACCCACGGTGCGCACGTCCAGGTGCAGCCACATGGAAATGGCGGTCAGCACGATGATGCAGACCAGCGGCGAGGGAATGGTTTTGTTCAGATACGGGAAGAGATAAATGATGCCCAGGCCCGCAGCGGTCAGGGCATAAACGTGCCAGGTGACGTTGGTCAGCTCCGGCAGCTGCGCCATAAATATCAGGATGGCCAGCGCGTTCACGAAACCGGTGACCACCGAGCGGGAGACGTAGCGCATCAGGCTGCCCAGCTTCAGGTAGCCGGCCGCCAGCTGCAGTACGCCGGTCAGCGCCGAGGCCGCCAGCAGATACTGCAGGCCGTGGTCTTTTACAAGCGTGATCAGCAGCAGCGCCATCGCACCGGTGGCGGACGATATCATTGCCGGACGGCCGCCGAGGAAGGCCATAACCAGGGGAATACAGAACGCAGAGTAGAGCCCGACCTGCGGGTCGACTCCGGCGATGATGGAAAAGGCGATCGCTTCGGGAATAAGCGCGAGCGCGACCACAATACCGGCAAGGACGTCACCACGGACGTTACCCAGCCAGTCCTTACGCGTCGAGGACAGCAGCATAGTCATTTCTCAGTTTTTGATTACGGTCAGCCCGTGAGGGCAAAAATTTTACGTACGAAAAAGCACATCCGCAGACGGGATGTTTTTGAGTGCGCGCCGAAGTTTATTCAGTGCGACAGAGGAGGGGTACGACTCAGGGTGGCGTAAGACGCATGGTGGTGTTTATCACTCCTTCACGGCTGACAGAGCAGCGCGGGTAATCAGAAAGACCGGATGAACAGACGTTCAGTACCGGCCACAAATGCCCGCCGGGCAGATGAACCACGGCAAAAAGCGCTTTTTACTCTACACGAATTGTTAACGGGGTCAACGCGCAGGGCAAAAACGCTGTTCATGGAATGCCGGTCAGGCGCATCCGGACGGAAAGTCCTTCTGCATGCTCAGGCTCGTCCGGCGTTCGCACATACATATGATTAAGTGAATATAAATTTGACGGAGAAAGTTTCACAGGTACACTCAGGTCAGTCACAATAAGGAGTCACCATGCCACCCGTGTCCCCCCTGCAGCTTTTTAAAAGCCTTTCCGACGAAACCCGACTCAGCCTCGTGCTGCTGCTACGCGAAAAAGGGGAGCTCTGCGTCTGTGAACTTACGTCCGTGCTGAAAGAAACTCAGCCCAAAATCTCACGGCATCTGGCTCTGCTGAGAGAAAACGGGCTGCTTACCGACCGGCGGGACGGAAAATGGATCCACTATCGTCTGTCGCCTCATATGCCGGCGTGGGCAGCGGCGGTTATCGAACAGGCTTATCTCTGCCAGCGGGATGATATCCGCCAGCTCAGCCGGCAGGCTGAACGCGATAACGCCACCACCAACGGCAAGCCTGTCTGCATTTAAAAATTTACCGGTATATATCTGGATTATCGAATATATTACGCATCGAAAATTTATCAGTCCGGTTTAACAGGCATTTGTATTCAATAGGAGCGGGTATGTTTCTGGCAGGTGCGATTTTCATCCTGACGCTGGTACTGGTCATCTGGCAGCCGAAGGGGCTGAGCATTGGCTGGAGTGCCGTCATCGGTGCGGCGCTGGCGCTGCTGACCGGCGTGGTGCACATCGGTGATATTCCGGTGGTCTGGCAGATTGTCTGGAACGCCACGGGCACGTTCATTGCGGTCATCATTATCAGCCTGCTGCTCGATGAGTCCGGCTTTTTTGAGTGGGCCGCGCTGCACGTTTCCCGCTGGGGAGGCGGCAGGGGCCGGCTGCTGTTCACGTATATCGTTCTGCTGGGTGCCGCAGTGGCGGCGCTGTTTGCCAATGACGGAGCCGCGCTAATTCTGACGCCGATCGTTATTGCCATGCTGCTGGCGCTGGGATTCACTCCCGGCTCCACGCTGGCGTTTGTGATGGCAGCGGGCTTTATCGCTGACACCTCCAGCCTGCCGCTCATCGTATCGAACCTGGTGAACATCGTAACGGCTGACTTCTTTACGCTGGGCTTCAGCGAGTACGCATCCGTCATGGTGCCGGTGAACATTGCCTCCATTGCGGCCACGCTGGTGATGCTTCATCTCTTTTTCCGCAGGGACATCCCGGTCACCTATGACCTGGCGAAGCTGAAGGCACCGCGGGAAGCCATCCGGGATGCACGAACCTTTAAGGCTGGCTGGGTGGTTTTGGTTCTTCTGCTGGTTGGCTTTTTTGCTCTGGAGCCGCTCGGCGTGCCGGTCAGCCTGGTGGCGGCGGTGGCGGCGTTTATTCTCTGGCTGGTTGCCCGCAAAGGACACGTGATTGACGCCGGCAGGGTGCTGAAAGGCGCGCCCTGGCAGATCGTTATCTTTTCGCTGGGCATGTATCTGGTGGTATACGGACTGCGTAACGCCGGACTGACTGATTACCTTTCCGCCGCCCTGAACCGGTTTGCAGAGCACGGCGTATGGGGCGCAACGCTCGGCACCGGCTTCCTGACGGCGGCACTCTCGTCCGTCATGAACAACATGCCCACCGTGCTGGTTGGCGCGTTGTCGATTGACGGTAGTAGCGCACAGGGCGTGGTGAAGCAGGCGATGATTTACGCCAACGTCATCGGCTGTGACCTCGGCCCGAAAATAACCCCTATCGGCAGCCTCGCAACCCTGCTGTGGCTGCACGTGCTGGCACAGAAAAACATCACCATCAGCTGGGGCTATTACTTCCGCGTGGGCATCGTGATGACCCTGCCGGTGCTTTTTGTCACGCTGGCCGCGCTGGCCCTGCGCCTGTCTGTTTAACTTTAACCCCGGGGCTGCGCCCGTGCAGCCCCTTTACGGAGTACCGCTTATGACTGACATTACCATTTACCACAACCCGGCCTGCGGGACATCCCGCAATACCCTGGCGCTTATCCGTAACAGCGGCGCCGAACCCACGGTTATTCTGTATCTGGAAACGCCGCCGTCACGCGATGAGCTGAAGAAGCTGATTGCGGATATGGGCATCGGCGTGCGCGACCTGCTGCGCAAAAATACCGAACCGTACGAACAGCTCGGCCTGGCAGAAGACCGCTTCAGCAATGACGAACTGCTCGATGCCATGCTGGCTCATCCGATCCTCATTAATCGCCCGGTGGTAGTGACACCGCTCGGCACGAAGCTGTGCCGTCCCTCCGAAGTGGTTCTGGACATACTGCCGGACCCGCAGCAGGGCGCGTTTACCAAAGAGGACGGCGAAGCCGTCATTGATGGGGTCGTCTCAGAAAACGGAATCTATGGTCACTCCCGTTTTTGCAACACCGATTTTGACGACAAGTTGGCTTGCTTGAATCTATCCGGCGTCTGAATGGGATTT
>NZ_MTEG01000046.1:0-26347 GCF_002108615.1 Klebsiella sp. YJ | reverse complement strand
GATTGTCTGATAAATTGTTAAAGAGCAGTGCGACGGCGCTGAGCGCTCTGTCGCGAGGTGGCGTATATTACGCTTTCCTCTTTCAGAGTCAACCCTGAATTTCAGAATTTTTTCTCTGCCGACCCGGCTTACTCTGTGAACTCGTTCACATGTGCCGTGTCAGTGGGAGCGCATTATAGGGATCCCATTTTATTGCACAAGTCTTTTATCGATCTTTTTTTCCAAGTGATGTTTTTTCGCCCTTTTCGCGGCGTTATTGTTCAGATTGCTCAATTTTCACCACAATAAGGGGTTGCAGGTGGCCGCAAAAGCCACCAAAGTCTTCGTACAACCCAGGTTTATTGAGGTAACCATGTCCGCTAATTTACGTCCTTATAAAGATTTATTCCCACAAACCGGCCAGCGAGTGATGATCGATGCCACCAGCGTAGCGATCGGCGATGTCCGAATGGCTGATGATGTCAGCATCTGGCCGCTGGTTGCTATTCGCGGAGATGTTAACTACGTGGCAATCGGTGCCCGCACTAACATTCAGGACGGTAGCGTGCTACATGTCACCCACAAATCCTCCTCTAACCCTCAGGGTAATCCTCTGATCATTGGCGAAGAGGTCACCGTCGGTCACAAGGTCATGCTGCATGGCTGCACTATCGGCAATCGGGTGCTGGTTGGCATGGGTTCGATTTTGCTGGATGGCGTTGTAGTAGAAGACGACGTGATGATTGGCGCCGGTAGTCTGGTCCCGCAAAACAAACGGCTGGAAAGCGGCTATCTCTATTTTGGCAACCCGGTGAAACAAATCCGCCCCCTGACGGAGGCGGAACGGGCAGGTCTGCTCTATTCAGCAAACAACTATGTGAAATGGAAAAACGATTATCTGGATCAGGAGAACCACACCCAGCCCTGATCATCTTCCTGCTGGTCGCGGATCAATACTTCAGCCTCTTCTTCCAGATCCCAGCGATGGCGACAAAACGCGGCCAGCCACTGCTCGGGGGTATCACCATCGAAGCGCTGCTTTAACGTTGCCCCCCTGATTGCACAGGTGAGCTGCATACCATTAACCAGCACGGGAAAGGTGACACACTGTCGGTCGGTATCCCACTCTTCTCTGTCAGGAAACTGAATCGCCTGATTCACGTATTCAGTTCCTTATGTAAGGCCTGAATAACCGGCGTAATCTCTGGCAGAACCCCATGCCAGAGCAGAACGGCATGGGCGGCCTGCGCCACCAGCATACCCAGCCCATCGGCACACATTGTCGCACCATGATCCTGGCACCAGTTTAAAAACGGTGTGCAGCCCTTCTGGTAAAACATGTCATAACAATAAACGTGCGTATTGATTAATGACGCGGGAACTGCCGGCACATCACCGCTGATACCACTGGAAGTTGCATTAATAATGAGATCGAACTCATGTCCAGCCAGTGATTCCATCTCAAGCGCGCATACACTACCGGTATGCGCAAACAGTGTCGCCAGCTCCTGCGCGCGGGAATAAGTCCGGTTGACAATAGTGACAGCGCAATCCAGTGACAGCAGGGGTAACAAGACACCCCGCGATGCGCCGCCGGCCCCGATAAGTAATACCCGATAGCCCGGTTTAATGAACCCCAGCCGCTCCAGATCGCTCAGCAGCCCAATCCCATCGGTGTTGTCCCCCAGCAAACGTCCATCGTCCAGCCTCTTTAGGGTATTCACCGCCCCCGCCAGGGCCGCGCGCTCAGTCAGTTCATCCGCTCGGGCAAACGCTTCCTCCTTGAACGGAACGGTAACGTTAGCCCCCTTTCCCCCTTCGGCGAAGAAGGTATCCAGGGTATGGATAAAATCGTCCAGCGGCGCCAGAACTCGCCCATACGGATGCGCAATCTGCAGCTGCTGCGCAAAGCGCTGGTGAATAGAGGGGGACTTACTGTGGGCGATCGGATTTCCGAAGACAGCGTAGGTTTGCATAAATTATCCCTGGCGAAAGAGTTCGCCCGTCAGGGCATCGCGAATTTCAGACGGATTCTGACGACCACCCGTTGCACCATCGACGACCGGGAAACTGGCGCCAAACTGAGTCAGAACTTCAGCCGTGGTGCGGCAAGGAGGCTGACCGGATAAATTCGCGCTGGTTGAAACCAGCGGTTTGCCATAGGCCTCACACAATTCGACCACCAGCGGATGATCGCTGACGCGTACCGCCAGGGAATCAAAACGCCCGGTCAGCCAGCGTGGCGTTGTGGCACGAGCCGGAAAGACAAAAGTAACCGGCCCCGGCCAGCAGGAGAAGATCGCCGCTCGCTGTGCATCATTAAGCCGCGAATCATCAATATAAGGTATCAGCTGTTCATAGCTGGCCGCGATCAGGATGAGCCCCTTCTCAACGGGGCGTTGTTTAAGCGCCAGCAGGCGCATGACCGCCGTTTCGCTGTCAGGATCGCAGCCTACGCCAAAAACGGCTTCTGTTGGATAGGCGATGACATCTTCGTTATGCAGTACCGTCACGGCATGAGCGACGGTTTCTGAGTGCAGGTTCTTATTCACTGATTTGTTCCGCCGGGATCGGCTTTCCACATTGTTTACTGGCACAAAAGCGTCTGACGCCCTGCGCCGTTTTCTTTTCGATTAATAGCGGATAGTGGCATTCAGGGCATTCACCCGCTACCGGTTTGAAGTTGATAACGAACTGGCAATCGGGGTAACGATCGCAGGAATGAAAGGTTTTGCCGAAACGAGAACGGCGCTGAACCAGCTGCCCTTGCCCACACTGCGGGCAGGAAATCGCTGTTTCGTCAGGCTTATCAATAGTTTCAGTATGCTCACATTCCGGATAACGGCTGCAACCAACAAACATACCGAAGCGCCCCTGGCGCAACACCATAACGGCACCGCAAGACGGACACTCCTGTCCCTCCAGTACCTTTACGATATGTCCGTCCGCCTGATTTTTCAGCGGACGGACATAGTCACAGTCCGGATAGTGCGAGCAACCGAGAAACGGCCCGTGTTTCCCGGAGCGGATTACCAGTTCAGCCCCGCACTGTGGGCAGGGCTCATTTTTACGCACCGAAAACAGTGCTAATTTGGTCATAACAACTCGATGTTGCCGCAATAAGATTAATGCAGCATACCTTCATTTACTTCGAAGAGTAATTCTTCCATTTGTTGATAGGCATTTTCACAGCCCGGAATATTGAACAGTACCATCAGGATCACCCATTTCAGGTCTTCCAGATCAAATTCTGCTGTATCCAGAGCTAGCACACGCTCTATCACCATTTCCCGCGTTTCGAGGTTCAACACCTGAATCTGCTCGAGGAATAATAAAAATCCCCGGCAACTGGCATCCAGACGCAGACACTCTTCTTCGGTATAAATCCGCAAAGAGAGCGGGTCAGAAGCAAGCTGCATGGGAGCAACGAGCCCCTCTTGATAGTCAGCCAGTTTCTCGAGCCACATCAACGCGTTATAGATATCTTCCCGATCGAATCCTGCATCGGTGAGATCCCGGGTCAGTTTATCCTGGTCCACGCGCATTTCTGCTTCGTTTTGGATGTAAGTCTCAAACAAATACATGAGTACGTCGAACATGGCTTGCCCTCCTTAATCGGACATAGCCGCCGGGTACAGCTGCGATCCAGCCTGCTAACTCCAGTTCAAGTAGCTGAGCTACGGTCACTGGCACAGATTGGCCGGCACGTTCAGCGACAACGTCAACAGGTGTTACCTCATCTCCTACGTTAGCCAGGAGCTCTGGAAATGGCAATGCTACGGGAGGCGGATCCATGCAATTATTTATATTGTCAGGCACATCCTGGAGCCATTGCAGCTCCTGCTGGCAATACGCGATGATATCTTGCGCTGATGTCACGGGGATGGCGCCTTGTTTAAGCAGCCAGTGTGGACCTTCGGAACCAGGATTACCTACCGGCCCGGGTAATGCAAAAACCTCTCTTCCTTGTTCCAGCGCACAGCGAACCGTCACCAGCGAGCCGCTTTTCAGGGCGGCCTCAATCACCAGCACGCCAATACTGAGTCCGCTGATAATTCGATTCCGACGAGGGAAATTTCCCGGCCACGGGGAGGTTGTAAGGGGAAACTCAGACAGCAATGCTCCCCCGCTATCCACTATCTTCCCGGCTAATGCGTGATGACGACGCGGATAGATTGCGCCTAATCCATTGCCGAGTACGCCGATTGTCTTCCCGCGTGCCTCAAGTGCGCCGCGGTGAGCGACGCCGTCAATGCCAATAGCCAGGCCGCTGGTAATGGTGATACCAAGATGCGCCAGCTCTTCGCTGAACTGTTTCCCCCACCGAGCACCGTACCAGGAGTGGGAGCGGCTGCCGACAACGGCCAGCTGTAAACTGCTCAACACGGCCAAATCTCCGCAAACAAAAAGCGCGCCGGGATAGTCAGCGATGGCGCGCAGTCGGGGCGGATAATAAGGGCTATCGGCCAGCAGCAGGTGGTGCCCGGGTTGCTCCAGCCACAATAGCGTAGACTCAAGCTCTCGTTGGCCAACGGATAGAAATTGCTTCACTTGCGCTGCGCTCAGACCGCAGGCGTACAATACTTCACTATCTGGCACCCGGGCTGCACGCAGTATTCTGGCAGCCATCACCATACCGTCGCCATAAAGGTTGCTCACCTTCATCAGACGCAGCCAGATCTCCGTAGGTGCCATCCCTGTCCCCTGCCATAAGTGGCTTTAACAATCTTTGCGATTGGACAGTGAGACTGTCAATTAGAGGGGGTTTTGTCTAGAATAGAGCTAATAATCTTATCAACTCCTGAATACGACTCTGGATCTTTATGGCAGTTTTGCAAGTGTTACATATCCCGGACGAGCGCCTTCGCAAAGTCGCTGAACCGGTAAAAGAAGTCAATGCGGAAATTCAACGTATCGTTGATGATATGTTCGAGACGATGTACGCGGAAGAAGGTATCGGTCTGGCCGCTACCCAGGTAGATATCCATCAGCGCATTATCGTTATCGATGTCTCGGAAAACCGTGAACAGCAGCTGGTGTTAATCAACCCGGAGCTGTTGGAAAAAGACGGTGAAACGGGCATCGAAGAAGGTTGCTTGTCTATCCCGGAACAGCGCGCACTGGTGCCACGTGCCGAAACCGTGAAGATTCGTGCATTGGATCGCGAAGGCAAGCCGTTTGAACTGAATGCTGACGGCCTGCTGGCTATCTGTATCCAGCATGAAATGGATCACCTGGTAGGCAAACTGTTTATCGATTATCTGTCGCCGCTTAAACAACAGCGTATTCGCCAGAAAGTTGAAAAACTGGACCGTTTGCGTACGCGTGCCTGAGGACAAGGACTAACGTGTCACAATCACTACGTATTATCTTTGCGGGAACCCCCGATTTTGCAGCGCGTCATCTCGATGCGCTGCTGTCGTCTGGGCACCAGATTGTTGGCGTATTTACCCAGCCCGATCGCCCTGCCGGCCGCGGCAAAAAATTGCAGCCAGGCCCGGTAAAGGTTCTTGCACAGGCGCACAATCTGCCGGTGTTCCAGCCTGTCTCCCTGCGCCCGCAGGAAAATCAGCAGCTGGTAGCCTCTCTGAATGCCGATGTCATGGTCGTCGTAGCCTACGGATTGATTCTGCCCAAAGCAGTACTGGATATGCCACGACTGGGCTGCATCAACGTACACGGCTCTTTGCTGCCGCGCTGGCGCGGCGCGGCGCCTATTCAGCGCTCACTCTGGGCGGGTGATGCTGAAACCGGCGTCACCATCATGCAGATGGATGTCGGTCTGGATACCGGAGATATGCTGCATAAACTCTCCTGCCCGATCTCTGCGCAAGATACCAGCGCCAGTCTGTATGACAAACTAGCAGAACTCGGCCCACAAGGGTTGCTGGAAACGTTAACTCAGCTCGCAAACGGCTCGACTCAGCCGGAAGTCCAGGATGAGGCGTTGGTGACCTACGCTGAGAAGCTCAGTAAAGAAGAAGCCCGCATTGACTGGTCTCTTTCCGCTGCGCAGCTCGAACGTTGCATTCGCGCATTCAACCCGTGGCCCATGAGCTGGCTGGAAATTGATGAGCAACCGGTGAAAGTGTGGCAGGCATCCGTCATTGCTGAAACCAGCGGTGCTGAACCTGGTACGATCGTGGCCGCTGGCAAGCAAGGTATTCAGATCGCAACCGGCAATGGCATCCTGAACCTCGAGTCATTGCAGCCGGCAGGTAAAAAAGCGATGAGCGCCCAGGACTTGCTAAATTCTCGCCGGGAATGGTTTATCCCCGGTAACCGTCTATCCTGACGGTAGTCACTGTCTAAAGCCCGGGTTTACCGGGCATTTTTATTTTGCGGTTATGAAAAAAAATCAAAATTTACGCAGTCTGGCGGCGAAAGCCGTTGAGCAGGTTGTCGAACAAGGTCAGTCATTAAGTAACGTTCTGCCGCCATTACAGCAAAAGGTCGGGGAAAAGGACAAAGCGCTGCTGCAAGAGCTGTGTTTTGGTGTCCTGCGTACCCTCAGCCAGCTGGACTGGCTGGTTAACAAACTGATGGCTCGCCCGATGACGGGCAAACAGCGAACCGTTCACTATTTAATTATGGTGGGGTTTTATCAGCTGCTCTATACCCGCATTCCGGCCCATGCTGCGCTGGCGGAAACGGTGGAAGGCGCGGTAGCCATCAAACGTCCGCAGTTGAAGGGACTCATCAACGGCGTTTTACGCCAGTTTCAGCGCCAGCAGGAAGCTTTATTGGCCGAATTTGCCCAAAGCGAGAGTCGTTTTCTTCATCCGGCATGGCTGCTCAAGCGTTTGCAAAAATCATGGCCGCAGCAATGGCAAGCGATTGTCGATGCAAATAACCAACGCCCGCCCATGTGGCTGCGCGTAAACCGCAGTCATCATTCACGCGATGAGTGGCTCGCGCTTCTGGAAGAGGCCGGACTGCACGGTTTTACCCACCCTGATTATCCTGATGCGGTGCGTCTGGCAACGCCGGCCCCCGTTCAGGCATTACCCGGATTCGACCAGGGCTGGGTTACCGTCCAGGATGCTTCAGCCCAGGGCTGCATGCGCTATCTGACCCCAGAAAATGGCGAGAGAATCCTCGACCTGTGTGCTGCTCCTGGGGGTAAAACGACGCATATTCTGGAAGTCGCGCCGCAGGCCAGCGTTCTGGCGGTTGATATTGATGAGCAGCGCCTGTCGCGTGTCTATGACAATCTGAAGCGACTCGGCATGAAAGCGCAGGTGAAACAGGGTGATGGCCGCTATCCCGCTCAGTGGTGTGAAGACGAACAGTTTGATCGCATTCTGCTCGATGCCCCCTGTTCCGCAACGGGCGTCATTCGTCGTCATCCGGATATTAAATGGCTACGCCGCGATCGCGACATTGCCGAGCTGGCCCAGCTGCAGGCGGAGATTCTTGACGCCATCTGGTCTCATCTGAAACCTGGCGGAACACTGGTCTATGCGACCTGCTCAATTCTTCCGGAAGAGAATAGCCAGCAAATTGCTGCCTTCCTCAAGCGTACGCCAGATGCAGAGCTCAGCCTCACCGGCACGCCTGAGCTGCCGGGCGTGCAAAATTTGCCCGGCGCAGAAGAGGGTGATGGGTTCTTTTACGCTAAGCTGATCAAACATCGGAAATAATGGATCACTGCTGATGAAGATTATTATTCTGGGCGCCGGTCAGGTAGGCGGAACTCTTGCGGAAAACCTCGTGGGAGAGAACAACGATATCACCCTGGTCGACACCAATGGTGACCGCCTGCGCAGCCTGCAGGATAAATTTGACCTCCGCGTTGTTCAGGGACACGGTTCCCACCCACGCGTGCTGCGTGAAGCTGGCGCCGACGATGCCGACATGCTGGTTGCCGTAACCAGTTCAGATGAAACCAATATGGTGGCCTGCCAGGTTGCCTATTCACTGTTCAATACGCCTAATCGTATTGCGCGTATCCGTTCCCCGGATTATGTACGAGATGCCGAAAAACTGTTCCACTCGGAAGCGGTGCCTATCGATCATCTGATCGCGCCTGAACAATTAGTTATCGACAATATCTACCGACTTATTGAATATCCAGGTGCACTGCAGGTCGTAAACTTTGCCGAAGGTAAAGTCAGCCTCGCGGTCGTAAAAGCCTACTACGGCGGTCCACTGGTAGGGAATGCGCTCTCGACAATGCGTGAACATATGCCGCATATCGATACTCGCGTAGCGGCCATTTTCCGCCACGACAGACCCATCCGTCCGCAGGGTTCGACAATCGTTGAAGCCGGCGATGAAGTGTTCTTCATTGCCGCATCGCAGCATATTCGCGCCGTCATGAGCGAACTGCAGCGCCTGGAAAAACCCTATAAGCGCATCATGCTGGTTGGCGGGGGCAATATCGGTGCAGGTCTTGCTCGTCGTCTTGAGAAAGATTACAGCGTTAAGCTGATCGAACGCGATCAGCAACGCGCCGCCGAGCTTGCGGAGAAACTACAGAATACTATTGTCTTCTATGGCGATGCCTCGGATCAGGAACTGCTAGCGGAAGAACACATCGATCAAGTGGATCTCTTCATTGCCGTCACCAATGACGATGAAGCCAATATCATGTCTGCAATGCTGGCCAAACGGATGGGCGCCAAAAAAGTCATGGTGTTGATCCAGCGGAAAGCCTACGTCGATCTGGTGCAGGGTAGCGTGATCGATATTGCTATATCGCCGCAGCAAGCCACGATCTCCGCCCTACTGAGCCATGTCCGTAAGGCCGATATTGTTGGCGTCTCCTCACTGCGCCGCGGTGTCGCAGAGGCCATTGAAGCTGTAGCTCACGGCGATGAAAGTACCTCCCGTGTAGTGGGTCGTTCGATCGATGAGATCAAGCTACCGCCGGGCACGATCATCGGTGCTGTCGTCCGTGGCAATGACGTAATGATCGCGAATAATAACCTGCGTATTGAGCAGGGCGATCACGTCATTATGTTTCTGACCGACAAAAAATTTATATCCGACGTCGAGCGTCTTTTCCAACCCAGTCCTTTCTTCCTCTAATTGCACGGGCGCCTGTATGGCGCCCTTTTTGATTATCCTTTATATATCAGGGGATAATATTTTTTAGCAATTATTCAACAGCAATGGCAAATGGAAATACATTTGATAAACTTATCACTGTTAGCGGGTTCATGGAGAATAAAATGAGCATTTTAAAAGAGTTTCGCGACTTCGCGATGCGCGGGAATGTTGTTGATTTGGCAGTGGGTGTCATCATCGGTGCGGCATTTGGTAAAATTGTATCGTCATTGGTTGCCGATATTATTATGCCGCCACTAGGCCTGCTGATTGGTGGAATTGATTTTAAATCGTTCGCCGTCACGTTACGCGATGCACACGGCGATGTCCCGGCTGTGGTAATGCATTATGGGGTGTTTATCCAGAACGTGTTTGATTTCGTGATCGTGGCCTTTGCCATTTTTATGGCGATCAAACTGATGAATAACCTGAATCGCAAAAAGGCAGAGGCTCCTGCTGCGCCACCGGCACCAACGAAAGAAGAAGTATTGTTGAGTGAGATTCGCGATCTGCTGAAAGAACAGAATAACCGTTCGTAATCAGGCAACAGAAAGCAGAAGGCCAGTGGTAAAAAAGCGATTCACTCTTTTGCCACTGGCCTCCCGGTCATTCCGCCCCGCATGTTTATCTTTACGTTGGTAGCTGCCTTTCCCCTTCCGGTTTTTCTCTACTCTCTGTCTGAATAACGGGTCATGCAGCAACGCCTCAATGGCATTGTCTTTTATTTGCCCTTTGGTGTGTTGATAGCGGCTCATAATAGCTCCTGGATGTGAATGAGATCGGCGGGAGTGTAGATCCGCGCGATGAAAAAATCAACGTTCCGCCGTAGTACTACTGGCTCCTTGCTCAAGGGCCTCGAGAATAGAACAATAGACGCTGCTATGGGCTGTACCGCAGCAGGCCTCATTCAGTCGTTGCAATGAACGGCGCATTGTTTGTAGCTCTTTAATTCGTGCGTCGACTTCGCTCAGACGTGCCTGAACAATGCCTTTTGACTCCTGACAGGTATGATGCTCCGGATCAACGCGGATCGACAATAATTCGCGGATCGCTTCAAGGGTAAACCCGAGCTGACGGGCATAGCGGATGAAGCGCAGGCGCTGAAGGTCGTTCTCGGTATAGAGGCGAAATCCACCTTCTGTACGTACATCGTGGGCCATCATCTGCTGTTTTTCATAGTAGCGAATGGTATCGGGCGTGACATCAGCCAGCTTTGCGAGTTCACCAATACGGTACATACCTACTCCTCATCAATTTTATTCTGAAGCCTGTCTGCGTATTCACCGCGTAAAAAATCGGTATTCAACCCCGCCTGCCGTAACTTCAGTTCCAGTAAAGCAAGTCGGCGGCTGAACTCTGCATACTGAGGATCGTCCGGACGGACCGCTTTTAATAAATCGACCAGCGCAACGGCTTCTCTTCGTTGCTCAAGTTCAGGAGGCAGACAGCCGGCATTTTTGAGTAAGCGGTAGCCCGCGCGTAATTCAGGTGGCACATGCAGGTCATCATCCAAAGCCAGTGGCTCTCCACGACCAGGAAGATCATCAAACTCACCTTTGGTTTGTGCATCAAGGATATGGCGTTCTGCCCACTGATCCAGCAACCACATCATTCGGCTCCGGGGATGAACAAAAAGAATACAGGTATTGTAGTGAAGCAGCCGTAGCGAGGATATAAAAAAACCCGCCGAGGCGGGTTTTTTTACGTTACTACAGATTACTCTGCAGCAGCTTCTGCTTTCAGCTCAGCACGATCAACCAGCTCGATGTATGCCATCGGCGCGTTGTCGCCTGCACGGAAGCCACACTTCAGAATGCGAGTGTAACCACCGGCGCGGCTCGCGAAACGCGGGCCCAGCTCGTTAAACAGTTTTGCCACGATCTCGTTATCACGAGTACGGGCGAATGCCAGACGACGATTAGCAACGCTATCAGTCTTGGCAAGAGTAATCAGCGGCTCAACTACGCGACGCAGTTCTTTCGCTTTCGGCAGGGTCGTCTTGATGATTTCATGACGAACCAGCGAACCAGCCATGTTACGGAACATAGCCTGGCGATGGCTGCTGTTGCGGTTCAGTTGACGACCACTCTTACGATGGCGCATGACCTTATCCTTCTCAGTAAAACCTTAACCTGTGATCCGGTTACTCGTCAGCAATGCTTGCCGGTGGCCAGTTTTCCAGGCGCATGCCCAGAGACAGACCACGTGAAGCCAGCACGTCTTTAATCTCGGTAAGAGATTTTTTACCCAGGTTCGGCGTTTTCAGCAACTCAACCTCGGTACGCTGTACCAGATCACCGATATAGTGGATAGCTTCTGCCTTGAGGCAGTTAGCAGAGCGGACAGTCAATTCGAGATCGTCAACAGGGCGCAGCAGGATCGGATCGAATTCTGGTTTCTCTTCTTTCACTTCCGGCTGACGTACATCACGTAAGTCAACGAAAGCTTCCAGTTGTTCTGCCAGGATGGTTGCCGCACGACGAATCGCCTCTTCAGGATCGATTGTGCCGTTGGTTTCCATTTCGATGACCAGCTTGTCCAGGTCGGTACGCTGTTCTACACGCGCTGCTTCAACATTGTAGGCAATACGCTCTACCGGGCTGTAGCATGCGTCGACCAGCAGACGGCCGATTGGGCGCTCATCTTCTTCCGAATGAATTCGGGCAGAAGCCGGCACATAACCGCGACCGCGCTGAACTTTGATACGCATGCTAATAGCTGCGTTCTCATCGGTCAGGTGGCAGATCACATGTTGCGGCTTGACGATTTCGACATCACCGTCATGGGTAATGTCGGCTGCGGTCACAGGGCCAATGCCAGATTTATTCAAAGTAAGGATGACTTCATCTTTACCCTGAACTCTCACCGCAAGCCCTTTCAGGTTGAGCAGGATTTCAAGGATATCTTCCTGAACGCCTTCTTTGGTGCTGTACTCGTGCAGTACACCATCAATCTCAACCTCGGTCACCGCGCAACCCGGCATCGATGAGAGCAGAATACGGCGCAGTGCGTTACCCAGAGTATGGCCAAAGCCACGCTCTAAAGGCTCAAGGGTCACCTTGGCGTGCGTCGAACTCACTTGCTCGATATCGACCAGGCGCGGTTTTAGAAACTCTGTCACAGAACCCTGCATTGTGTCCTCTCTTTGGTACTAAGCTTTACTTGGAGTAAAGCTCGACGATCAGGTGTTCGTTAATGTCCGCAGACAGATCAGAACGTTCCGGCTGACGCTTGAACGTACCTTCCATCTTGCCAGCATCAACTTCCAGCCAGGTTGGCTTTTCACGCTGCTCAGCCAGCTCCAGAGCGGCTTTCACGCGAGATTGCTTTTTCGCTTTCTCACGAATGCTAACAACGTCGTTCGCTTTAACCTGATAAGAAGCAATGTTAACAACACGACCGTTTACCATGATAGCTTTGTGGCTAACCAGCTGACGTGATTCAGCACGAGTCGCGCCGAAGCCCATACGGTATACAACGTTGTCCAGACGGCCTTCCAGCAGAGCCAACAGGTTTTCACCGGTGTTGCCTTTCAGACGTGCTGCTTCTTTATAGTAGTTACGGAACTGACGCTCCAGCACACCGTACATACGGCGAACTTTTTGCTTTTCACGCAACTGCACACCATAGTCAGACAGACGCGGCTTACGCGCACCGTGCTGGCCAGGAGCTTGTTCAATTTTACACTTGGTATCGATCGCGCGAACGCCAGACTTAAGGAATAAGTCGGTGCCCTCACGACGGCTCAGCTTGAGCTTAGGACCCAAATATCTTGCCATTTTCTTTCTCCAACAATCCTAGAAACGAGCGCGTTATACGCGACGTTTTTTCGGCGGACGACAACCGTTATGAGGGATCGGAGTCACATCAGTAATATTAGTGATGCGGAAACCAGCGGCGTTCAGTGCACGAATAGTAGATTCGCGACCCGGACCCGGACCTTTGACCATAACTTCCAGATTCTTGATGCCGTATTCTTTTACGGCTTCAGCGCAACGCTCTGCTGCAACCTGAGCTGCGAACGGAGTGGATTTGCGAGAACCACGGAAACCGGAACCACCGGCTGTTGCCCAACCCAGTGCGTTACCTTGACGATCGGTAATGGTAACGATGGTGTTGTTAAAAGAAGCATGGACATGAGCCACGCCATCAGAGACTTGTTTTCTTACACGCTTACGTGCACGAACTGGTGCCTTTGCCATTATTCAATCACCCCGATTATTTCTTGATCGGTTTACGCGGACCCTTACGGGTACGTGCGTTGGTCTTAGTACGCTGACCGCGAACCGGAAGACCACGACGATGGCGTAAACCACGATAGCAACCAAGGTCCATCAGACGCTTGATGCTCAGGGTGATTTCACGGCGCAGATCACCTTCAACGACAAATTTACCTACTGCTTCACGCAGGGATTCAATTTGTTCTTCAGACAGCTCACTGATCTTAACATTTTCAGCGATACCCGTGTCAGCACAGATGGCTTTAGAGCGGGTCTTGCCGATACCGAAAATAGCAGTTAATGCGATTACGGTATGTTTCTGATCAGGAATGTTAATGCCTGCTATACGGGCCACTATGCACTCCTACTATTTAATATGTACGCACCATGCTGAAAAGCCCGTTTTCAGGATACTCAAATGGAAACGCACAGACATACAAAAGATTGGCTGGCTAATCTAGCCAGCTCAATCCAACTTTGCAAGAAAAATATGCGAAAAAATCAGCCTTGGCGCTGTTTATGCTTTGGCTCGGCACTGCAAATCACGCGGATGACGCCATCACGCTTAACGATTTTGCAGTTACGGCATAATTTCTTGACGGAAGCACGAACTTTCATTTTTACTCTCCGTAACTTCTCGGGCGCCCTGTTAGCGGCCGTAGCCTTTCAGGTTCGCCTTCTTCAATGCAGACTCGTACTGACTTGACATCATCAGAGTTTGCACTTGAGCCATAAAGTCCATAATCACAACGACAACAATAAGCAGCGAGGTTCCACCGAAGTAGAACGGCACTTTCATTGCATCACGCATGAACTCCGGGATCAGGCAGATAAAGGTAATGTATAACGCACCAACCAGGGTCAGGCGAGTCATCACTTTATCAATATACTTCGCCGTTTGCTCTCCCGGACGAATTCCTGGTACAAATGCACCGGACTTCTTCAGGTTATCTGCTGTTTCACGCGGGTTGAAAACCAACGCCGTGTAGAAGAAACAGAAGAATATGATTGCAGACGCATAGAGTAACACATAAAGCGGTTGCCCAGGCTGCAAATACAGCGAAATTGTTGTCAGCCAGTTCCAACCGGTCCCGCCCCCGAACCATGACGCGATGGTCGCAGGGAACAGAATAATACTGGAAGCGAAGATTGCCGGGATAACCCCTGCCATATTCACTTTCAGCGGTAAATGTGTGCTCTGTGCAGCATAGACACGACGACCTTGTTGACGCTTCGCGTAGTTCACCACAATGCGGCGTTGACCACGTTCTACGAATACAACAAAGAAGGTCACGGCAAATACTAATACTGCAACCAACAGCAACAGGAGGAAGTGCAGGTCGCCTTGACGCGCTTGCTCGATAGTATGGGCGATGGCTGGCGGGAGTCCCGCAACGATACCAGCGAAGATAATGATCGAAATACCGTTACCGATACCACGTTCAGTAATCTGTTCGCCGAGCCACATCAGGAACATAGTCCCTGTGACCAGACTTACAACAGCGGTGAAATAGAATGCAAAGCCTGGATTCATCACCAGGCCCTGCATACCAGGCATATTCGGCAGACCGGTAGCAATACCGATCGACTGGAATATCGCCAGCACCAGAGTACCGTAACGGGTGTACTGGCTGATCTTACGACGACCAGACTCCCCTTCTTTCTTTATTTCTGCCAGCGGCTGATAAACAACCGTCAACAGTTGGACAATAATCGATGCCGAAATATACGGCATGATACCCAAAGCAAAGATAGAAGCACGGCTGAGAGCACCACCAGAGAACATGTTGAACATTTCAATGATGGTGCCTCGCTGTTGCTCAAGCAGTTTGGCAAGTACAGCGGCATCAATACCAGGGATCGGAATAAAAGAACCAATACGGAACACAATCAGCGCACCGATAACAAACAAAAGTCTGCGTTTCAGTTCGCCAAGTCCACCTTTGGCACTTTGAAAATCTAATCCCGGTTGCTTAGCCATCTGCTACTTATTCCTCAATTTTACCGCCAGCAGCTTCGATAGCAGCACGAGCACCTTTAGTCACACGCAGGCCACGAACAGTTACCGGACGAGCTACCTCACCAGACAGGATCACTTTCGCGAACTCAATCTGAATACCGATAATGTTAGCTGCTTTCAGCGTGTTCAGGTCGACTACATCGCCTTCTACGTGAGCCAGATCAGACAGACGAACTTCTGCAGTGATCATCGCTTTACGAGAAGTGAAGCCGAATTTCGGCAGACGACGGTACAGAGGCATCTGACCACCCTCGAAACCGCGACGTACGCCACCGCCAGAACGAGAGTTCTGACCTTTGTGACCACGACCACCGGTTTTACCGAGGCCAGAACCGATACCACGACCAAGGCGTTTACCCGCCTTTTTGGAGCCTTCGGCCGGAGACAGAGTATTTAAACGCATCTCTTACTCCTCAACTTTAACCATAAAGGAAACCGCGTTGACCATACCACGAACAGCAGGAGTATCCTCGCGTTCTACGGTGTGACCAATACGACGCAGACCCAGGCCAAGCAGCGTTGCCTTGTGTTTCGGCAGACGACCGATTGCACTGCGGGTTTGAGTAATTTTAATAGTCTTTGCCATGGTTTATTTCCCCAGAATTTCTTCAACGGATTTACCACGCTTGGCAGCGACCATTTCTGGAGAATTCATATTTTCCAGGCCATCAATAGTTGCACGAACCACGTTGATCGGGTTGGTGGAACCATATGCTTTAGCCAGAACGTTATGAACTCCAGCAACTTCCAGAACGGCGCGCATTGCACCACCGGCGATGATACCGGTACCTTCGGAAGCTGGCTGCATGAATACACGAGAACCCGTGTGAACACCTTTAACCGGGTGTTGCAGGGTGCCGTGGTTCAGCGCGACGTTAATCATATTGCGACGGGCTTTTTCCATCGCTTTCTGGATCGCTGCTGGAACTTCACGCGCTTTACCGTAACCAAAACCTACGCGGCCATTACCATCACCAACTACAGTCAGAGCTGTGAAGGAGAAAATACGACCACCTTTAACGGTTTTAGATACGCGGTTAACCGCGATCAGCTTTTCCTGCAGTTCGCCAGCTTGTTTTTCGATGTGAGCCATCTTACACCTCTACCTTAGAACTGAAGGCCAGCTTCACGGGCAGCATCTGCCAGTGCCTGGACACGACCATGATATTGGAACCCGGAACGGTCAAAGGAAACATCTTTGATGCCTTTTTCCAGAGCGCGTTCAGCAACAGCTTTACCCACAGCTGCAGCCGCGTCTTTGTTACCGGTGTACTTCAGTTGTTCAGCGATAGCTTTTTCTACAGTAGAAGCAGCTACCAGAACTTCAGAACCGTTCGGTGCAATTACCTGTGCGTAAATATGACGCGGGGTACGATGTACCACCAGGCGAGTTGCACCCAGCTCCTGGAGCTTGCGGCGTGCGCGGGTCGCACGACGGATACGAGCAGATTTCTTATCCATAGTGTTACCTTACTTCTTCTTAGCCTCTTTGGTACGCACGACTTCGTCGGCGTAACGAACACCCTTGCCTTTATAAGGCTCAGGACGACGGTAGGCGCGCAGATCTGCTGCAACCTGACCGATCACCTGCTTATCAGCGCCTTTCAGCACGATTTCAGTTTGAGTCGGGCATTCTGCAGTGATACCGGCCGGCAGTTTGTGTTCAACAGGATGAGAGAAACCTAAAGCCAGGTTTACTACATCCCCTTTAACCGCTGCACGATAACCTACACCAACCAGCTGAAGCTTTTTAGTGAAGCCTTCGGTAACACCGATAACTACTGAGTTAAGCAGGGCACGCGCGGTACCAGCCTGAGCCCAACCGTCTGCGAAACCATCACGCGGACCGAAGGTCAGTGCATTATCTGCATGTTTAACTTCAACAGCATCGTTGAGAGTACGAGTCAGCTCGCCATTCTTACCTTTGATCGTAATAACCTGACCGTTGATTTTTACGTCAACGCCGGCAGGAATAACGACCGGTGCTTTAGCAACACGAGACATTTTTTCCTCCGATTAGGCTACGTAGCAGATAATTTCGCCACCAAGACCAGCTTGGCGCGCTGCACGATCAGTCATAACACCTTTAGAGGTAGAAATAACTGCGATACCCAGACCCGCCATAACTTTTGGCAGCTCATCTTTACGCTTATAGATGCGCAGACCTGGGCGGCTGACACGCTGAATGCTTTCTACAACAGCTTTACCCTGGAAATACTTAAGAGTCAGTTCCAGTTCCGGCTTGATGTCGCCTTCAACTTTAAAATCTTCAATAAAGCCTTCTTCCTTCAGCACGTTGGCAATTGCCACTTTCAGCTTGGAGGAAGGCATGGTGACCGCAGCTTTATTCGCGGCCTGACCGTTACGGATACGGGTCAGCATATCCGCGATCGGATCTTGCATGCTCATCTGTCTTTACTCCCGTGATTCAATTGGTGACAATTACCAGCTAGCCTTTTTCAGACCCGGGATTTCACCGCGCATTGCGGCTTCACGGACCTTGATACGGCTCAACCCGAACTTCCGCAGGAAACCATGCGGACGACCTGTTTGACGGCAGCGGTTACGCTGACGAGACGGGCTGGAATCACGCGGCAGAGTCTGCAGCTTGAGAACAGCATTCCAACGATCTTCGTCGGTTGCGTTCACATCAGAGATGATAGCTTTCAGTTCAGCGCGTTTAGCGAAGAATTTATCAGCTAAAGCCACGCGCTTTACTTCGCGTGCTTTCATTGATTGCTTAGCCATTAAGTAACCCTACCTTACTTGCGGAACGGGAAGTCAAAGGCAGCCAGCAGAGCGCGGCCTTCTTCATCAGATTTCGCAGTAGTGGTAATGGTAATATCCAAACCACGAACGCGGTCGACTTTATCGTAGTCGATTTCTGGGAAGATGATCTGCTCACGGACACCCATGCTGTAGTTACCACGACCGTCGAAAGACTTAGCGGACAAGCCACGGAAGTCACGGATACGCGGTACAGCAATAGTGATCAGGCGCTCAAAGAACTCCCACATGCGTTCGCCACGCAGAGTTACTTTACAGCCGATCGGATAGCCCTGACGGATTTTGAAGCCTGCAACTGATTTGCGTGCTTTGGTGATCAACGGCTTTTGACCGGAGATTGCTGTCAGATCAGCTGCTGCGTTATCCAGCAGTTTCTTGTCAGCGATCGCTTCACCAACACCCATGTTCAGGGTGATCTTCTCGACCCGAGGGACTTGCATGACAGAATTGTAGTTAAACTCAGTCATGAGTTTATTAACTACTTCGTCTTTGTAGTAATCATGCAGTTTCGCCATCGTACTACTCCAAATTACTTGATAGTTTCGCTGTTAGACTTGAAGAAACGGACTTTTTTGCCGTCTTCGAATCTAAAGCCTACACGGTCAGCCTTGCCGGTTGCCGCATTGAAGATTGCAACGTTAGAAACCTGAATAGCAGCTTCTTTTTCAACGATGCCGCCTGGTTGGTTCAGAGCCGGAACCGGCTTCTGGTGTTTCTTAACCAGGTTGATACCTTCAACAATGAGCTTGCCGGAAGACAAGACATTCTTAACTTTACCGCGTTTACCTTTATCTTTACCGGTTAACACGATAACTTCGTCATCACGACGGATTTTCGCTGCCATGATTCGCTCCTTAGAGTACTTCTGGTGCCAGAGAGATAATTTTCATGAACTTCTCGGTACGAAGCTCACGAGTTACCGGCCCAAAAATACGCGTACCGATGGGCTGCTCGCTGTTATTGTTCAGAATAACGCATGCATTACCATCGAAGCGAATGACAGAACCGTCCGGGCGACGAACACCCTTCTTGGTGCGCACCACTACCGCCTTCAGCACATCACCTTTTTTGACCTTACCACGCGGAATTGCTTCCTTGATGGTGATCTTGATGATGTCGCCTACGCCTGCGTAGCGACGGTGCGAGCCACCCAGAACCTTGATACACATTACGCGACGTGCACCGGAGTTGTCGGCGACGTTCAGCATAGTCTGTTCTTGGATCATTTTAGTGCTCCGCTAATGTCAACTACTACTGAGACCCAAAGTCGGGCCGTTAAAAATCCCCATATCGAGGGCGCGGCATTATAACACCGGAAATCGGATATGGGTAGAAAAAATAAACGGCTCATCGCTGAGCCGTTTATCCGTTGAGAATGCAGGCTCTATTACAGAACTGCTTTCTCTACAACGCGAACCAGCGTCCAGGACTTAGTCTTGGACAGCGGACGGCATTCGTGGATTTCGACCACGTCACCGATACCGCATTCGTTGTTCTCGTCATGTACGTGCAGTTTGGTCGTACGCTTGATGAATTTACCGTAGATCGGGTGTTTCACAAAACGTTCGATAGCAACAACGATGGATTTCTCCATTTTATTGCTAACTACGCGACCTTGCAGAGTACGGATTTTATCGGTCATTACGCACCCGCCTTCTCAGTCAGTAAAGTCTTAACGCGTGCAACATCACGACGCACTTGCTTCAGCAGATGAGTCTGTTGCAGCTGGCCACTTGCAGCCTGCATACGCAGGTTGAACTGCTCACGCAGCAGGTTCAGCAGCTCAGCGTTCAGCTCTTCAACGCTTTTTTCACGCAGCTCTTTTGCTTTCATTACATCACCGTCTTAGTTACAAAGGTGGTTTTGATAGGCAGTTTCGCTGCTGCCAGGCCGAAGGCTTCACGGGCCAGCTCTTCCGGTACGCCGTCCATTTCATAAAGGACTTTACCCGGCTGAATCAAGGCAACCCAGTACTCCACGTTACCTTTACCTTTACCCATACGAACTTCCAGCGGCTTCTCGGTGATCGGTTTGTCCGGGAATACACGGATCCAGATCTTACCTTGACGCTTAACTGCACGGGTCATAGCACGACGTGCTGCTTCGATCTGACGTGCAGTCAGACGACCACGGCCAACAGCTTTCAGACCGAAAGTGCCGAAGCTAACATCCGTACCCTGCGCCAGACCACGGTTGCGGCCTTTGTGCACTTTACGGAATTTTGTACGCTTTGGTTGTAACATCAGCGACGCTCCTTATTTACGGCCTTTACGCTGCTGCTTTTTAGGTTGAGCAGCCGGTTCCGGTTGTTCAACAGCAGCCATACCACCCAGGATCTCGCCTTTGAAGATCCATACCTTAACGCCGATTACACCGTAAGTGGTGTGCGCTTCAGAGGTGTTGTAGTCGATGTCAGCACGCAGAGTGTGCAGCGGTACGCGACCTTCACGGTACCATTCGGTACGTGCGATTTCCGCGCCGCCCAGACGGCCGCTAACTTCAACTTTGATACCTTTAGCGCCCAGACGCATTGCGTTCTGTACAGCACGCTTCATCGCACGACGGAACATAACGCGACGTTCCAGCTGAGAAGTGATGCTGTCAGCAACCAATTTAGCGTCCAGTTCTGGCTTACGAACTTCGGCGATATTGATCTGTGCAGGAACGCCAGCGATATCCGCTACGACCTTGCGCAGTTTTTCTACGTCTTCGCCTTTCTTACCGATAACGATGCCCGGGCGAGCAGTGTGAATAGTCACACGGATGCTCTTAGCCGGACGCTCGATAACGATACGAGATACGGACGCTTTAGCCAGTTCTTTAGTCAGGAACTGACGTACTTTAAAATCGCTGTCCAGGTTGTCAGCGAATTCTTTGGTGTTCGCGAACCAGGTAGAGTTCCATGGTTTGACAATACCCAGGCGAATACCATTAGGATGTACTTTCTGACCCATTGCTAGTCTCCAGAGTCTCAGCGATCGGACACAACCACAGTGATGTGGCTGGTGCGCTTCAGGATGCGATCTGCACGACCTTTCGCACGCGGCATAATGCGCTTCATGCTCGGGCCTTCGTCTACGAAAATTTTCGCAACTTTCAGATCGTCAATGTCAGCGCCATCGTTGTGTTCAGCGTTAGCAATGGCAGATTCCAGTACCTTCTTGACCAGTACAGCAGCTTTCTTGTTGGTGTAGGTCAGAATATCCAGGGCCTGCGACACTTTCTTACCGCGAATCAGGTCAGCTACAAGGCGAACCTTCTGAGCAGAAGAACGAGCATGGCGATGTTGAGCTAAAGTTTCCATCTCTTCCTCCTACCTTATTTCTTCTTCGCTTTTTTATCAGCAGCGTGGCCGCGATAAGTACGAGTCGGTGCGAATTCACCCAGTTTGTGACCAACCATTTCGTCGGAAACAAAAACTGGAACGTGCTGACGACCATTATGGACAGCGATGGTCAAACCGATCATGTTAGGAAAGATCGTTGAACGACGGGACCAAGTGCGCAGGGGCTTCTTGTCTCCGCTTTCCACCGCTTTCTCTACCTTCTTCAGCAAGTGCAGGTCAATAAAAGGACCTTTCTTGAGAGAACGTGGCATGGCTTATCCTCTAAAATTATTTGCTACGGCGACGTACGATGAATTTATCAGTACGCTTGTTGCTGCGGGTCTTCTTACCTTTGGTCTGCAGGCCCCACGGGGATACCGGGTGCTTACCAAAGTTACGACCTTCACCACCACCATGTGGGTGGTCGACTGGGTTCATCGCAGTACCGCGAACGGTAGGACGAACACCACGCCAGCGTGCAGCACCTGCTTTACCCAGTACGCGCAGCATATGCTCAGCATTGCCAACTTCGCCCAGAGTAGCGCGGCAGTCTGCTTCGACTTTACGCATTTCACCAGAACGCAGACGCAGGGTGACATAAGCACCGTCGCGAGCAACGATCTGAACGTAAGTACCAGCGGAACGAGCCAGCTGACCGCCTTTACCTGGTTTCATTTCTACGTTATGAACGGTAGAACCAACCGGGATATTGCGCATCGGCAGGGTGTTGCCTGCTTTGATTGCAGCATCAACGCCAGACTGAATCTGGTCGCCAGCTTTCAGGCCTTTAGGGGCCAGGATGTAACGGCGTTCGCCATCTTTGTACAGAACCAGCGCGATGTTCGCGGAACGGTTCGGATCGTACTCAAGACGCTCAACAACTGCCGGGATACCATCTTTGTTGCGTTTGAAGTCAACAATACGGTAAGCCTGCTTGTGGCCACCACCGATATGACGGGTGGTGATACGGCCATTGTTGTTACGACCACCGGATTTGCTGTTTTTTTCCAGCAACGGAGCAAAAGGTTTGCCCTTGTGCAGCTCAGGGTTAACCACTTTAACAACGTGGCGACGACCCGGAGATGTCGGTTTACATTTAACAACTGCCATTGTATTACTCCTCCGACTTACTCAGCGCCGCCAACGAAGTCCAGATTCTGGCCTTCTTTCAGGGTGACGTAAGCTTTTTTCCAGTCGCTACGACGACCGATACGCTGTCCGTGACGTTTAACTTTCCCTTTAACTACCAGGGTGTTAACGACTTCGACTTCGACTTCAAACAGTTTCTGCACAGCAGCTTTGATTTCTGCTTTGGTCGCGTCTTTAGCAACTTTGAGAACGATGGTGTTTGTTTTTTCCATCGCAGCAGACGCTTTTTCAGAAACGTGCGGTGCACGCAGCACCTTCAGCAGACGTTCTTCACGAATCATGCCAGCATCTCCTCAACTTGCTTAACAGCATCAGCAGTCATTACGACTTTGTCGAAGGCGATCAGGCTAACCGGGTCGATACCAGTTGCATCGCGTACGTCAACCTTGTGCAGGTTGCGCGCAGCCAGGAACAGGTTCTCGTCCAGCTCACCGGTGATGATCAGCACATCTTCCAGAGCCATGTCTTTCAGTTTCTGTGCCAGCAGCTTAGTTTTAGGCGCTTCAACAGAGAACTTCTCGACAACGATCAGACGATCCTGACGTACCAGTTCGGACAGAATGCTTTTCAGCGCGCCGCGGTACATCTTTTTGTTAACTTTTTGACTGTGGTCCTGCGGACGAGCAGCGAAGGTTACGCCACCGGAACGCCAGATCGGGCTCTTGATAGAACCTGAACGCGCACGGCCGGTACCTTTCTGGCGCCACGGCTTTTTGCCTGAACCAGTTACTTCAGCACGAGTCTTCTGAGCACGAGTACCCTGACGAGCACCAGCTGCATAAGCAACAACAACCTGGTGTACCAGCGCTTCGTTGAAATCACGACCGAAGGTAGTTTCGGAAACAGTCAGCGCGCTCTGCGCGTCTTTCAATACTAATTCCATTGCTATCTCCTCACGCCTTCACAGCTGGTTTAACGATCAGGTCGCTACCGGTTGCACCCGGGACAGCACCTTTAACCAGCAGCAGGTTGCGCTCAGCGTCAACACGTACTACGTCCAGGCTCTGAACGGTGACACGCTCATTACCCAGCTGACCTGCCATTTTCTTGCCTTTGAACACTTTGCCCGGAGTCTGGTTCTGACCGATAGAACCCGGAACGCGGTGGGACAAGGAGTTACCGTGAGTAGCGTCCTGGGTACGGAAGTTCCAGCGCTTAACGGTACCAGCAAAACCTTTACCTTTAGAGGTACCGGTTACGTCAACTTTTTTAACGTCAGCAAACAGTTCAACGCTAATGCTCTGACCTACGGTGAATTCTTCGCCGTCAGCAAGACGGAATTCCCACAGACCACGGCCAGCTTCTACGCCAGCTTTAGCGAAGTGACCAGCTTCCGGCTTGGTTACACGGTTAGCTTTTTTAGCACCGGTGGTAACCTGAATTGCGCGGTAACCATCGTTAGCCAGGTCTTTGACCTGAGCAACACGGTTTGCTTCAACTTCGATTACGGTTACTGGGATAGATACGCCATCTTCAGTGAAGATGCGGGTCATGCCCACTTTTTTACCGACTAAACCAATCATTGTTTCAACCTCTCAATCGCTCGATGACCTGATTAACCCAGGCTGATCTGCACGTCTACACCGGCAGCCAGATCCAGACGCATCAGAGCATCAACGGTTTTCTCAGTTGGCTCAACGATGTCAACCAGACGCTTGTGAGTGCGGATTTCGTACTGATCGCGCGCATCTTTGTTGACGTGCGGAGAAATCAGAACGGTAAAGCGCTCTTTGCGGGTCGGCAGCGGGATCGGACCACGGACCTGCGCACCAGTGCGCTTGGCAGTCTCGACGATTTCCGCGGTTGATTGATCGATCAGACGATGATCAAACGCTTTAAGACGGATACGGATTCTTTGGTTCTGCATGAGACCAGAGCTCCAATTATTTATAGACGAAATGGTTACTCCTCATACCCATTACGATTGATGGGAGAGTGTAACCGTTCTTACATAGTTCCCCAATTGGGAACATTGTTTGATAGCTAAAAGCTCTATCAGGGTTCATATCGAACCAGCCGGCCAATTTTGACAGGCCCGCGCATTATACGCAAATTCGGGCTCGACGCAAGTGCTGCATACAAAATCAGCAATCATTTTTGCGTGCTGCGGCGGGCGGGCATAGAAAGTCGTGAAAACTGAGGTAATACCGTGGATAGCGCCTCGCGATAATGAATGCGGACCTTTGCCATCCATCTCTTTTTCGACCAGACTCCGCGCATATCTCCATCGCCAGGTAACCTCACCGATGATGCCCCTCTTATTACTGGTCTATAGCGGTTTATCCCTCGCCCTCTGCTGGTACGATCTGCGCTACGGCCTGCTTCCCGATCGCCTGACCTGCCCCCTGCTCTGGAGCGGGCTGCTCTATTATCTATACTACGCTCCACTACGGCTGGAATATGCCGTTGGCGGCGCCATCGGCGGCTATCTGGCTTTCACGTTACTCTATTGGCTCTATCGGGGGATTCGCGGTTATGAAGGGCTAGGCTATGGGGATGTCAAATTTCTGGCCGCACTTGGCGCGTGGCACGGTTGGCCAATGCTGCCGCAGCTGGTTTTTTTGGCGACTGTCTTCGCCGGGGGAGTCATGCTGCTAGTGATAATTCTCGGGAAAGCACCGGGGTCATTGAACAACCCGCTGCCTTTTGGCCCTTTTTTGGCTGCAGCGGGTTTTTGGTGCGGATGGCAAACGCTAGTCAGTCAGCCACTTTGATTTGTGACTGGAGATAGTTTTGCAGTCCTAATTTACCAATCAGATCCAGCTCCGTTTCCAGCCAGTCAATATGGCCTTCTTCGTCCGTCAGGATTTCAATAAGCATGTCACGACTGACATAGTCATGGACGCTGTCGGCATAAGCGATCGCTTCACGTAGGTCTTTTGCGCCTTCGAGTTCCAGTCGCAAATCAGATTGCAGCATCTCTTCAACATCTTCACCGATGCCCAGTTTGCCAAGATCCTGCAGATTGGGGATACCTTCAAGGAAGAGAATTCGCTCGATATACTTATCGGCGTGTTTCATTTCATCGATGGATTCATGATATTCAACATCATTGAGGCGCATCAGGCCCCAGTTCTTGAACATTCTGGCGTGAAGAAAGTACTGATTTATTGCGACAAGCTCATTTCCCAACAATTTATTGAGATAACTTATGATTTTGACATCACCTTTCATTATATAGTCCCTCCGCTTCCACTTATTGAAGCGTAGTTCGGGCTATAAAGATGTCAAAGAAAAGCCTGAGCTCTTAAGCGCTCTCCTGGTATTCCGGCATGCGAGTTAATTCATCTTCCATAATCTCACGGGCAGCACGGACACATTTACCGCATTGATTTCCAACAGGAATAAATTTGCGCAATTGCTGAAAAGACTGTGGATGAAATTGACGTACGGCCTGACGAATTTTTTTATCGTTTACACCATTACACAAACAAACGTACATACCGACTCCCGTTCAATTTATGCTCAAAAGTGTAAATGAGAATAGTTATAATTACAATAGTGAGTTGATTAAATACGCAAAGAGATACTCTTTTTTCGTACAAACATCATTCTGGTCAACGCCAGATAACGGGCAGCAAAAAGGGCGCCGAAGCGCCCTTTTTCATTCAGAACTAATAATTAGCCCAGAACTTTAGCTACAACGCCCGCGCCAACGGTACGGCCGCCTTCACGGATTGCGAAACGCAGACCATCGTCCATCGCGATCGGGTGAATCAGGGTAACAACCATTTTGATGTTGTCGCCCGGCATTACCATCTCTACGCCTTCCGGCAGTTCGATGGTGCCAGTCACGTCAGTTGTACGGAAGTAGAA
>NZ_MTEG01000045.1:0-26545 GCF_002108615.1 Klebsiella sp. YJ | reverse complement strand
GCTTCGAAACGTTTAGCGGTGTCGTCGGTGAACCAGCCTTCCACATGACCGTCGATGGAGATACCGTTGTCATCATAGAACGCCACCAGTTTGCCCAGCTTCAGGGTCCCGGCCAGGGAGCAGACTTCGTGCGAGATCCCTTCCATCATGCAGCCGTCGCCCATGAAAGCGTAGGTGAAGTGGTCAACGATATCGTGGCCCGGACGGTTGAACTGCGCAGCCAGCGTTTTTTCCGCAATAGCCATGCCCACGGCGTTAGCAATCCCCTGGCCCAGCGGACCGGTGGTGGTTTCCACGCCAGCGGTGTAGCCCACTTCCGGGTGGCCCGGAGTCTTAGAGTGCAGCTGACGGAAGTTTTTCAGCTCATCGATCGGCAGATCATACCCGGTGAGGTGCAGCAGGCTGTAAATCAGCATGGAACCGTGGCCGTTGGACAGCACAAAGCGGTCGCGGTCGGCCCAGGCCGGGTTCTGCGGGTTATGGTTCATGAAATCACGCCACAGGACTTCGGCAATGTCAGCCATACCCATCGGGGCACCCGGGTGGCCGGATTTGGCTTTCTGTACAGCATCCATGCTCAGCGCACGAATAGCGTTAGCAAGCTCTTTACGTGAGGACATTTTGACTCCAGTTCGGACTGTTGAAGGCCATACCCTTAACGACTTGACGAGAGCGCGTTTTGGGCTACGCCAGAAAAAAGTGTCAACAATGTAACCCAAGCGCGAAAGCATGTACATGGAGCATCCTTTTGTGGTTTAAGAAATCTCCGGAACACGTTGTGCTGCCCCGGAATCCTCTCGCCCGCGTCGCGCAATAGTCTTTATAATTTGTACAGGATGCGACAGCCTTATTGTTGCCTTTTTCAGTCAGATCATCGAACGAGTGTGGAAGATAAAAATGAAAATTCGCTCAACTATTCTTGCCCTTGGGATCGCAGCAACCCTCACCGGATGTCAGAACATGGACTCCAACGCCCTTCTCAGTTCGGGCGCCGAAGCTTTTCAGGCCTATTCCCTGAGCGACGCTCAGGTTAAAAGCTTAAGTGACCAGGCTTGCAAAGAGATGGATAGCAAAGCCACCCTCTCGCCGGCCAGCAGCGAATACAGCAAGCGCCTGAGCAAAATCGCCGCCGCGCTGGGCGACAATATCAACGGCCAGCCGGTGAATTACAAAGTGTATGAAACCAAGGACGTCAACGCGTTCGCGATGGCGAATGGTTGCATCCGCGTCTATAGCGGCCTGATGGACATCATGAACGATAACGAAGTTGAAGCGGTCATCGGCCATGAGATGGGCCACGTCGCCCTCGGCCACGTCAAGAAAGGGATGCAGGTCGCGCTCGGCACCAACGCCGTTCGCGCCGCCGCTGCCTCGGCGGGCGGTATCGTCGGCAGCCTGTCGCAATCTCAGCTTGGCGATCTGGGCGAAAAGCTGGTGAACTCGCAGTTCTCCCAGCGCCAGGAGTCCGAAGCGGACGACTACTCCTACGATCTGCTGCGTAAGCGCGGGATTAATCCAGGAGGGCTGGCCACCAGCTTCGAGAAGCTGGCTAAGCTGGAAGCCGGGCGTCAAAGCTCAATGTTTGACGATCACCCGGCCTCCGAAGAACGTGCTCAGCATATCCGCGATCGTATGAAGGCAGACGGCATTAAATAATCTCTCCGTCCCCTCTCTGCGCCGCAGAGAGGGGAAAAGAGCTTAGTACAGCGTCTTCTGCGGCGGCCCGGCAAAACGCAGCGCGCCAATCTGCCCCATCCTGACCTCTACCACCGACGGCCCCGGCGTCGCCAGCGCTTCGGTCATCACCGCGGTGAAATCTTCCGCTCGCTCAACGCTCCATGCCTGTAGACCGATAGCCTGCGCCAGCAGCGTGAAATCCGGCGTGTGCAGCTCGTTGTAATACTGGCGACCGCCGAAATACTTATCCTGAATACCGCGCATCACGCCATAGCCGCCATCGTTCATGATCAGCAGCGTCACGTTGGCCTTTTCCTGCGCCAGCGTCGCCAGCTCTCCGAGGTTCAGGCTCAGACCGCCATCGCCGACCAGGCCGACTATCTTGCGCTGCGGGTTGGCGATCGCCGTGCCGATCGCCATCGGCAGCCCCATACCAATGGCCCCCGCCAGCGAATGCACGTTCATCAGCGGGCCATTTGCACGGAACAGACGACTGCCCCACAGGCTGCCGGAGACGGTGATATCGCGGACCAGAATACCGTCATCAGGCAGCGCCTGTTCGATAGCGTCGTTCAGTTGGGCATAGGCGCCGCACTGTTCACGTAGCCCGTGCTCCGCCTGCGTCACCGCCTCTTTGACCTGTGCGTCCCAGTGACCATTGCCCCATTCACGCCCCTGCGCTTTGGCCGCCAGCGCCGCCAGTAAAGCCGAACAATCGGCGATCAGCGTGTTGTCCATCAGATAGTTACGGCTGGCCGCCGCCGGATCGATATCAATCTGTACGCGCGGCGAAGGCAGTTCAAGCGTCCAGGAGCGCGTTTCGTTACTGCGCAGACGCGAGCCCGCGACCAGGGTGAAATCACATTGCGCCATCAGCGCCTCAACGGAAGGCGAATTATGGAAGGCGCGCAGGCTGGCGCGATGGCTGTCCGGCAGCACGCCGCGCCCGTGGGTACTGGAGATCACGGTGATCCCCGCATCCGCCAGTTTTTTCACCGCCGCCGCGCTACCGATAGCCCCGCCGCCCAGCCACAGCAGCGGCTGTTTCGCCTGCCTGAGCTGCGCCCACAGGGTATCCACCGTTGCCTGAGCGACGGGCGCCGCCGGCGCGATGTTCAGCGGGGCGGTGACCAGCGCCAGGGGAATGCTTGCCCCCTGAATATCAATCGGGATCTCCACCGATACCGGCCCGCACGGCGGCGTCCGCGCTTCCTGAATCGCCTTGTGCAAAATGGCGATCGCCTGATTGGCGTTACTGATGCGATACGCGCGTTTCGAACTGGCTTTCAGGAAGGTCAGCTGATCGCGGGTTTCGTGAATAAAACCGGTATCCGCATCCAGCCAGGTTTTCTCTACCTGACCGGTCAGATGCAGCAGCGGCGTACCGGCATTCATCGCCTCCACCAGCGCCCCGACCGCGTTCCCCGCCCCGGCACCGGTGCTGGTTAGCGCGACTCCGAGGCCGGAAAAGCGACCGTGGGCGTCGGCCATGGTCACCGAACCGGCTTCGCCACGCGCCGGAACAAAGCGGATGTTGCCGCGTTGGCCAATAGCATCGGCAACCGGCAGGTTATGAATAGAGATGACGCCGTAAATAGCCTCAACGTTGTACTGCTCCAGCGTTCTGGCGATGGCTTCGCCGACGGTTATCATTTCGCTCATTGCTCACCCTTCTCTCAATCGCACCAGTGATTCACGCTATTACCCGTCGCCAGATAAATGCTCTTTTGTTGCATCCAGGCTTTCAGCCCCTGAATACCTTTTTCGCGGCCCAGACCGCTCTCTTTAAAGCCCCCGAACGGGGTCGAAATGGAGAACACCTTGTAGGTGTTGATCCACACCGTCCCGGCTTCCAGACGCTCGCTTAAGCGCAGGGCACGTCCGCTATCCCGCGTCCAGATCCCCGCCGCCAGGCCATAGACCGAGTCATTGGCTTCGCGGATCAGCTGGGCTTCATCGCGAAAGGGCATCGCCACCAGTACCGGGCCGAAGATCTCTTCCTGACAGACGCGCGCCTGATTCGTCAGCCCTTCGACGATCGTCGGCTGGAAGTAGCTCCCCGCCGCCAGCGCCGGATCGGCCGGAATCTCTCCTCCGCATAGCACCCGCCCGCCTTCGCGTTTCGCCAGTTCGACGTACGCGAGCACGCCGTCACGGTGCTGTTCATTAATCAACGGCCCGATGTGGGTATCGTCGCTGAACGGATGGCCAATCCGCAGTCCGCGCGTCAGCTCCAGCAGCCGCGCCATCAGCTGTGGGTAAACTTTTTCATGCACAAACAGCCGCGAACCGGCGATGCACGCCTGACCGCCGGAGCTGAAAATGCCGTAGCAGATCCCCCGCGCCGCCTGTTCGATATCGGCATCCTCCAGCACGATGGTCGGCGATTTACCGCCCAGCTCCAGCGATGCCGGGATCAGTTTTTCTGCCGCCACGTGCGCCAGATGGCGTCCGGTGCGGGTGCCGCCGGTAAACGAAATTTTGCGCACCAGCGGATGACGCGCCAGGGCGTCGCCAATCACCGATCCTTTCCCCGGCAGCACGCTCAGCAGCCCCGCAGGTAAACCGGCTTGCTCGAAGATCCGCGCCAGTTCCAGCGCCATCAGCGGCGTCGCTTCCGCGGGTTTGAGGATCACCGCATTACCCGCGGCGATCGCCGGCGCCACTTTTTGCATTTCGCTGGCGATCGGCGAGTTCCACGGGGTGATCGCCGCCACCACGCCCAGCGGCTCGTAGCGGCTCAAGGTCAACAGGTCTGCCTGACGCGGAGTCGGCAGCTCCCCTTCCAGCAGCTCGCAGGCGGCGGCGAAATAGCGGGCGCTTGCCGCCGCACTCATCACCAGCCCTCGCGCTTCCGCCAGCGGCTTGCCGTTGTCCCGACTTTGCATTCGCGCCAGTTCATCCAGACGAGATTCAATCAGATCCGCCACCTTATGCAGGATCTTTGCCCGCAGATGCGGCAGCATGTTGCGCCACGTTGGTTCCCGCCAGGCACGCTCGGCGCAGGTTATCGCTTCCTGCAGATCGTCGAGACTGGCCGCCCGCAGCGTCGCGTTCACCGTGCCGTCCGCCGGAAAGTAGCTGTGCATCAGATTGCCGCCGCCGTGGCGCCAGTGACCGCCGATAAAGATCGTTAATTCGTCCATTGCCGCCTCTTAGCGTTGCGCCAGTTCACGGCAGGCGCGTACCGCGCTCAGTGCCGCCAGGGTAGATGTTTTAGGATTGTCGGCCAGCGGCAGGCCGCTCAGCTCGAGGCGAAACTCACCGAACGCGCCTTCAACATGTAACGTGTGGGTATTGCGCCGCGTGGCCGGATCGACCATCAGCTGCACCCGCGTGTCGTCCATTCCGATACCGCCCAACGCCACGGTTGCCGCCACGTTGGCATTCGCCGGAAACAGGCGTGCCGCTTCGCGAGCGCTGCCTTCAAAAAAGATTTTCGCCTCGCTGACCGCATTGAGGTCGATGAGCATTTCCGCGTAGCTTCCACGCCAGCTGGCCGGGCTTTTGCGCGACTGATAGGTCACGCGCTCAAGACCGCCCTCTTTTGCCGCCGCCAGTCCGTCAATGCCGGCCACCGCGCCGGAGAGCAGCGTCAGCCTGCCGCCCGCCTGATATAAACGCTGTTCGAGCGCGCTATCGGCCAGCGCGCCGGTAGAGATCACCGCCAGATGCCAGCCGCGGGCGAGAATGGCTTCGCCATACTGCGCAACCGCCTGTTGGCTGGCGCACTCCAGCACCAGATCCGGGGTTTCCGTACAGGATTGCGGATCGTCAAGCACCGTCACCGCATCGCCAAAGCGGGCGCGAATCGTCGCCTGATGGGCTTCCCGGGCGACAATCCAGCCTAACGTGACCTGCGGGGGCAGCCGTTCAATTACCGCTTGCGCCATGGCGCCATAGCCGATAAGCATAATTTTTTTCATGATGGCTCCTTAAAGGTGACGGCAAAAACCGCCGGAGACATCCAGCGCGGCGCCGGTGGTAAACGATGCCAGCGGCGAGGCCAAAAACAGCAGCGCCTGCGCAGGCTCCTGCGGCTTGCCGAGACGCGCCATCGGGATCCCACGTTTACGGGCGATATCCGCCGTCCACTCGGGCCAGCTCTGCTGCTTATCGGCACGATTTTCAAAGCGCCGCTGCCACTGCCCCGACTCCACCATTCCCAGCAAAATCGAGTTGACGCGAATGCCTTTTCCTACCAAATCTTTTGACAGCGTCAGCGTCATGTTGAGCAGCGCCGCGCGGGCGGCGGAGGTGGCAATCATGTGCTCTTCCGGCTGTAGCGCCAGCAGTGAATTGACGCAGGTAATCGAGGCGATATCCGACCGCTCCAGCTGCGGCTGAAAGGCCTTTACCGGGTTGATCACGCCAAACAACTTCAGCTCCGCCTCATGCAACCAGGCCTCGCGCGGGGTATCGGCAAAGTGCGCCACGTAGCCCTGCCCGGCGTTGTTGATCAACATGTCCGCGCCGCCAAAACGCGCCGCCACCGCATCGGCAAAGGCCTGCACCTCGTCTTCTTGCAGGACGTCGCAGCGGTAAGAGAAAACCTCCGCTCCGGGATACTCGTTCTGCAACGCGGCATGCGCGCTGGCGAGCCGGTCGGGATTGCGGCCGCAGAAAGCGACTTTCGCCCCTTCGCCCAGCAGCAGACGCAGCGTTTCAAAGCCGATCCCTGACGATCCTCCGGTGACTACCGCTACACGGCCTTCAATTTGTGCATTCATCGCGCACCTCTTCCCCTACCCGTAAAAGCTGTTGATTAAAAAAGGTTTCATTATCGAGATAGCTGGCGTGACCCGCGTGCGGAATCGCGGTGTACGGCATGCCGTAGCGTAGCGCCAGACCGCGCACCAGCTCTGGTTGAGTGATAGCGTCCTGCTCACCGCACCACACCTCAAACCGGCCGTGATAATCGCCAAGCCAGCGGTGAATATCGTCGTGCGCCAGCATCCACGCCGCGGCCAGATAGCCCTCACGACGCAGCTTGCGCATTCCGGCGGCAACGGTGGCGATATCGGCCTCCGCCGCACAGGGATGCAGCAGCTTCGCCGCCCGGGTTTGCGCCAGCCGCTCTGTTCCTGACGCCATTTGCTGCTGGCGACTGCGCCAGACTTTTTCCCGCTGTTCCGCCTCCGCCTGGCCGTACCCCTGTGCGGCATCGGCTAACACCAGGTAGCGCACGCGGCGGGGATATTTCGCCGCAAAGGCGCTGGCCACCAGCGCACCGAGCGAATGCCCCACCACGACCGCCTGCTCAACGCCGGCGTGGTCCAGCATGCGCGCCAGCGCATCGGCATAATCACCCGCATTCGCCTGCGCAACCGGCAGCATCGGGCTTTCGCCATAACCGGGCATATCCCAGGCCAGCACACGATAGCCGGACAGCGCCATCTGTTTATGCCAGGAAGCCGCGCCGGAGCTGATGCCGTGTAACAGCACCAGCGGCGTGCCGTGCCCTTGTTCACGAAAACCCGTCATACCGCCTCCTTAATTACGTTTTACTTTCGACAGGGGGTGATCTTCCGGATAGGTCGGAATATTCGGCTTCCTGGTGCCCAGCATCACGCACATCAGCGCCTCTTCCTCACCGTGGTTAAACAGCCCGCGGTAGATGCCCGCCGGGACGGAGATCAGATCGCGCTCGCGCAGCACGGTTTCGGTATAGCTGTCGCCATCCTGAATCATCAGCGTTATCTGCCCTTTGAGCATGAAGAACACCTCCTCCACATCATCATGCAGATGCAGCGGCCCCTCACATTTCGCCGGCAGCACCATGGTGGAGAAGGTGAAGTTTTCCGCCGCCACGGTATTGGTATCGCTCACCACGCCGGTGGCGCCGGTGCCGATATAGCGCATCTGGGCGCGACGGTATTTCGGGTCGAAATCAGCCTGGAATTTCAGCGCGTTCCAGTCATATTTCCGTCCCTCAAAGCGCGCGATACGCGACTCTACCCACTCTTCCATCGTCAGATGTTCAGGTTTGATACCCGGTTTTGCAGTCACGGTTGAATCAGTCATCGTTTTCTCCTCAGTAACGTCTCAGCAGCGGCAGTAACAGGACGCAGCCCACCGCCGCCATCACCGCCAGAAAAATCAGCCCGGAATCCATGCTGTGGGTGAAGGCGATCAGCGCCCCCATCACCGCCGGCGACAGGGCGCCTGCAAAGTTCCCCAGTCCGTTGAAAATGCCCCCCGCCGTCGCGCTGACCCGGGGATGGGTCGCCTTGGCCAGCAGGGCGAAAATATTGGGTGCGCCGGTGCCCCACATAAAGGTGCTGAAACTCATCGCCGCAATGACCGTCAGCGGGGTGGCGAAGTGCATCACCGCCGCCAGGCCAACCGCCGCCCCGGCCAGCGAGACAAAGCAGGCGGCGGCGCGTTTATCGAGACGATCGGAGAGCCAGGCGCCAATTATTTCGCCCAGCAGCATGGCGATAAACGGCATCGACGACAGCCAACCGGCATGCTCCAGATGGATCCCTTTACCTTTAATCAGATAGCCCGGAAGCCAGCCGTTGATGCCCCACAGATAGGCCAGAAAGGCGATGTTAAACACGCAAATCATCCAGAAATGCGCGCTGACGAACAGCTCCCGCCGCGCCGCGCGGCGCGCCTCCTGGGATACCTTTTCGCCGGACGCTTTGCTCTCCAGCTGCACCCCGCGCAGGCCGATGCGCACGAAAATCAGCACCGGCACCGTCAGCATCGCCATCACAAAGAAGGTGCTCTGCCAGCCAAAGGTATTGAGCAGCCAAATCGACAGCGGAAAACCAATTGCTGCGCCGACCGGTGTCCCGAGCAGCCACAGCATGGTGGCTCGCGCCTGAAGCCGCTGCGGGAAGGTGTGGCGGACGATGGCGAACGCCAGCGGAAACAGCGGCCCTTCAGCGATGCCGAGCAGAATGCGCAAGGTGACCATCACCGTGTAGTTATGGGTGAAGCCCATCATCACCATTAAAACGCACCACACCATCATCATGCCGGTGAGCAGGCGCAGCGGCGCGATGCGATCGCCCAATCCGCTGAGCAGCACCGAGGAAAAACCGTAGCTCAGCAGGAAGGCACTCATCAGAATGCCCAACCGCGTGGTGTCAAAATCCATCCCCATCGCCTGCTGGAAATGGCTATCGGAAAACAAGGCGGCAATGCTGATTTTGTCGAAGAACGCCAGCAGTACGCAGGCCAGCAGCGACAGCGGAATCGCCCAGCGGACCGCCTTTTCAGGCGTATGGACGCCCTCACCGCCTGCCTCAAGCGGCGCGGTGTTTGTCTCTAATGTGGTCATCTCTCCCCCTTAAGGGTGCGCGGGTCTTATCGCAATGACATCAGCGAAAAGGCCAGGTCATCGAGCGGTACGGCGGAAAGATCTCTCCCCGCAGCCATCCAGCGTTTCGCCAGCTTGACGGTGCGAGCGTCGTTAAACGCCACCAGCTGAGTCAGGCGACCGTCAGCGTCGATCGAGAAAAATAGCGCTCCCTGCGGATCCCGGCGCGTCACCGTCCGACTGCCTGGCTGCGGAATGCCGAGGATCTGAATATTGTCGGCATATTGATCCGACCACAGCCATGGCGCGTCGGCGTAGCCGGCCGCCTGCGGGTTCAGCATCGCTTTCGCCGTCGCCACCGCCTGGTTCTGGGCAAAGGCCCACGACTGGATGCACAGGCCATACTGGTGATGCTGCGCCACATCTCCGGCCGCGAAGATCGCCGGGTCGCTGGTCTGTCCCAGGGCGTTGACAACGATCCCGCGATCGACAGCCAGTCCCGCGTCCCGCGCCAGTTCGAGGTTGAGATCGACGCCGATCCCTACCACCACCGCATCAAAGGTTTCCCGCTGACCGTCGCAGTGAATAACCGGCAGACCGCCATCATCTTCCAGCTCCAGCGCGCCGCAGCCGTGACGAATATCGACGCCCCGATCGCGATGGATCCGTTCCAGTTCCTGCGACACTTCCGCACTTACCGAACGCATGCACAGCAGCGGCTGCTGTTCAAATAAGGTGACCGCGACGCCGCTTTTTCGCGCCGAGGCGGCAATCTCAAGACCAATCCAACCGCCGCCGACAATCGCCAGCCGCGCGGTGGTCGCCAGCCGTTGCTTCAGGCGCTGCGCGTCCTGCCAGTGGCGCAGCGTGTAAACCTGCGGCTGTTTCGCCCAGGCTTCGCCGGGCAGGCGGGCGCGACCGCCGGTGGCGATCAGCAGCTGGTCATAGCCGAGCTGTTCGCCGTTACTCAGATGAACGCTTTTGCTCTGGCGATCGATGGCCTCAGCGCGCAGCGGGCGGAACCAGCGCAGGTTTAACGCCTGCTGCACCTCTTCGCTGAACAGACGCGGCAGCGGCGCATCGGCCTCCAGCAGCGTCGCTTTTGACAGCGGCGGACGTTCGTAAAAATCCCACTCTTCTTCCGCCACCACGCAAATCTCGCCGTCGTAGCCTTCGTCACGCAGGGTTTTCGCCGCCCAGCCGCCCGCCTGGCCACCGCCGATAATGACTATTCGCGCCGTCATACCGCCTCCGGCTTTTTCTGCTGGCGGCGGGTATCGTGGTCGATCCCCCCTTCCACCGCCCACTCGGTAAAGGAGACCAGCGAGTGTTCCAGCTCGCGCGGGCGCCAGTTCTCCGTCAGGAAATCATCGTTGGTGTAGTACTCAAAAGCGCCGCCGGTCGGGCTGTTGACGTACCAGAAATAGGCGGAAGAGACCGGGTGACGGCCGGGACCAATAAAGGTGCTCCACGCGTTTTTATTCATCGCAATGCCGCCGCCAATCACTTCATGGATATCGCGCACGGTAAAGGCCACGTGGTTCAGGCCGCGCTTGCGGTTGGGCAGCTGCAATAAAAAGAGGTTGTGGTGGCCACCGCGTACGCCGCAGCGCAGGAATACCGCACGATTGATGTAGCGATCGGAAACCTGGAAACCGAGCACCTCACGATAGAAGGCCTCGACCGCCGCCAGCTCTTCGACGAAGAACACCACGTGGCCTACGTTGATCGGCTGCGCGCCGTCATATACCGGGCTTGGCGTATCAATCCGCCGCATATCGCCCCACTGGTTAATCGGCTCAACGTTCAGCGTCACCGCGACTTGTTGAGTGACCTGCACCCGCAGCGTCATGCCGTTGGGATCCTGGCACTCGAGGGCACCGTCAATCTCACGAAAGGCGGGCTGGCGGGACAATTTGGGCCGCAGAGCATCCAGCGCCGCCCGATCCGCCACGCCCCAGGTCATACGGCGTAGGGTGTTACCCGCTTCAAAGGCCGGCGGCAGATCCGGGCTATGGATCGGGTTCAGCTCCACCCGCGCGCCGCTTAAAGTGGTAAAACGCTGGCCGCTGGCGTCGCCCGCCAGGCCAAAATCACGCATAAACCTGGCGCAATGAGTCAGGTCGTCGACGCCAAATTCCAGCTTTTCAATTCCGGTTACGCTCATCGTTGGTAGCCTCTTTACCGTTCTGTCGCCCTGATTTGGGCGTAAAACATCCCCGACGCACGCAAGCGCCTGATGTTAAGTTATTGATTTAACTGGCTTGTGACAGGTAGCCTAAAAAGCCAGAAATTTTGTCCGCCGCCAGGCTGACGTCGCTTTGCAGCCGTTCCCGATCGCTTTGCGGGATCTCATCCGACGGCACCAGAATACTGACCACCGCCGCTACCCGACCGCTGCGATCGTAGACCGGGTAGACGATGGAAGAGATGCCGTGGCGGTAGAAAGATTCACCAATCACATAGCCACGCGCTTTATCCTGCTGCACCATCTGCCATAGCGCTTCGCGATCGTGAAGTTGCCCCGGCGTATTGCCCGGCAGCCGTTCATCGGGAAACAGCTGCTCAAACTCGCCGCGCGAGACATCGGTCAGCAGCATGCGGCCCAGCGAGGTGCAGTGAACCGGCAGGCGGGTACCGATACTGACCTGATTGATCCGTGAACCGGCGGCGCTGACGCGGGCAATGTAAATAATGTCCCGACCGTCGCGGATCGCCAGATGACTGCTGCACTGACTGGTATCACGCAGCTGCTCGATCACCGGCTGGCCAACCTGCGCCACATCCAGCGACGCAATATATTCAAAGCCCAGACGCAGGACATTCATCCCCAGCGAGAAGGTATTGGTACGCGCGTTGCGCTCCAGAAACCCCATATACTCCAGCGTTTGCACCACGCGATAGGCGGTTGCTTTCGGCATATCCACCAGCCGATGCAGCTCGGCAAAGGTCAGATCGCGATGTTGCTCGCCAAATGCCAGCAGCAGCTGCAGTCCCCGCTCCAGCCCCGGCACCAGGTATTTCACTTCCTGAACGTTTGCCATACCGCCTCGCCTCTTTAGTTAAAAACAAATCCGCCGTTGACCGGAATCAGCTGCCCGGTAATAAACCGCGACAGGTCGCTTAACAGCCACACCACGCTGCCGGTGACATCTTCCGGCTGCTGGGCCCCGCTTAACGCGCGCCCGTTTTCGTACAGCTGATGACGCTCAGCAGGCACATATTCCGTCGCTTCAACCCGGGTCAGACCGGGGGCGATCGCGTTGATCCGAATACGCTTTTCGCCCAGTTCGCGGGCCATCGAGCGCGTCATGGCGATCACCGCCCCTTTGCTGGCGACATAGGCCATCAGCCGGGGGGCGCCCCACAGCGCGGTATCGGAGGCGACGTTGACGATCCCGGCCCCTTCACGCAACAGCGGTACCGCCGCCCGGGTCACCAGCCAGGTGCCTTTGACGTTTACCGACATCACCCGATCCCACAGATCCGGATCGTAATCGATCATATTTTTACCGCCGACGCCGGTGGCCATCGCCGCGTTATTGACCAGGCCGTCGATCTTTCCTCGTTCGCCGATCGCGAGGAACGCCTCCTCGATGGATGAGGCATCGGCCAGATCGATAGTCTGTGATTCAATGCGATAACCCTGCTCGCGCAGACGATGCGCGCTCTCCGCCAGTTCGCCCTGCAGGATGTCGCACATCACGACGTCAGCGCCCTGCTCCGCGCAGGCTTTGGCAAAATGAAAGCCCAGGCCGCGTGCCGCGCCGGTAATCACCATACGTTTGCCGGTTAACAGCCCGTTCATCAGGCCGCTCCCTGCTGCTCTTCCCGAGCTGCCAGCTGCTCTTTCGCCGCTTTTTGCATCATCCGGCGCAGACGGGAAAGGCCGACGTCATGCTGATACAGGTATTCGTGATCGCGGGCGTTCGGCGCCAGGCTTTCGAGCACCACGCGATCCTGCTCCAGCACTTCCCAGTGCAGTTTTTCCAGACGGTTGCGATACATAAAGCGCCACAGATCGCGCTGCCAGCCCTGCACGCCGCGAATACGCCAGAAGAAGACCCGGCAGTTGTCGTTATCTTCCGGCACCACCATGCCGACGATCCAGAAGTGGCCGCCCGGCCCAAAACGCTTCTGGTACGGGATAGACAGGCGCATCCAGTAAGCGCCGCTGTTGCCCAGCTCGACCCAGTCGAAGTTGACGCCGCTCTGGCCTTTTTTCTCAAAGATAAAGCCGGTTTTCGTTGGCTGCAGCACCATGTCAGCTTTGCGATCGCCTTCCGCCATTGAGTGCGAAGAGGAGTGCAGGTAGGTGCCGTGCATCGGGTCCATGACATTTTCCAGCGCGTACTGATAGTTGCATTTCCACGCTGCGGTACAGAGGAAGTTGCTGTATTTGTCGCTATCGGCCAGCTCTTCCGGGAAGGTGAGCGGTTCGGGCTGCTGGTCGGCCGTGGCCGCAAACCACAGGAATATCGCGCCATGCGCTTCCTGAACGTGGTAGCTGCGCACGCACTGCTGGCCCACCAGCGGACATTTGTCGACCGCCGGAACATCTTTCACTTCGCCGTTACCTGCCACTTCCACGCCGTGATACCAGCAGGCGATACGATCGCCGAGATTCCAGCCCATCGACAGACGAGCACCACGGTGCGGGCAGCGGTCTTCCAGCGCCTGCAGCTCTCCGTCCTTATTACGCCACACCACAATTTGTTCGCCGAGACGGGTAATGCCCACCGGAGCGGACTGCACTTCCCAGCTCGCCAGAACCGGATACCACAGGCCACGTAAACCTTTATCGAGATAGTTTTGTACCGTTGTCGTCATCGCCGTGCCCTCAGTATCCGTTTACCTGCAAAAACACCCGAAAGCTCTCTTCGCTCCAGGCATCGCCTTGCCGATCGTGCATCTTCAGGGTATTCAGCCCGTCCACCAGCTGCGTCAGGCTCTCCGCCCCCTGCTCGAAAAGCGTTTCAAGGGTCGCGATAAGTTCCAGCTCCCAGCTTTCCGCAACGCGACTGCGGGTTTGCCAGATAAGGTTGTGATAATCGCCAGGCTTATGGATGTTGCCGTTCCCGCCTTCCGCAGGCGGCGTAAACTGGCGGCTTTCCGGCAGCGCCGGGTTAAAGTCCAGGGATTCGCTCATGCCACGTTCTCCTCGATAAAGGTAATCTGGATCTGATTGTCGTATACCCGCACCGGATAACGATTAAGGTTGCGCCCGCCGGGACCATGCAGACACTGGCCGGTTTTCACGTCGAAGACCGCTTCATGCAGCGGGCATTCAACTTTGCCGTCTTCCACAAACCCCTGGCTTAACAGCGCATAGGCATGTGGACACACGTCTTCCAGCGCGTAGTACTCACCATCAATCAGATAAATACCGATTTCTTTACCGTCGATGTTGCCGCTATAAGGGAAATCTTCCTGTACCTGCTCTGCGTCACATACGCCTATCCAGCTCATCACGATCCTCCAGGCTTTTGTTTCATATATGAAACTCTGTTTCTTATTTAATACGGTCAATATAAAAGCGTTCAATCTTTCGTCAAGCGGCAATGTGAAGAATTTGTTAACCAGGGGCTGTTTAATTATCTAAGTGTGCAATTGATCACGAAAAAAAGTGGCAATATGAAATTGTGATATTTAAAGAGTGATATGAAATTAAATTAAGCTGTCGCTAAAAACCTCGTTAATAGCTATTGACTTTCGTTCTCAATGATCATTAAAAATGATAAAGGTAGCGCGTCATCAAGTTTCACCGGTGAAACAAAAGATTAAATTATTCATTTAAATCAACGAGTTTCACTAATGAACCATTTTACACCCGTGATTATCACTGCGATTTAAAAATAACAATAACGATCCATCAATGAGCGAGGAAGAAGAATAACAATGACCGCAAAATGGCAGGGAACAATCGCATTATTGTTACTTATCATTATTTCTTACATTGACCGGGTAAATATTTCGGTCATGATTCTTAACCCCGATTTCGCCGCCCACTTTCATTTAAATGAAAACAGAATGTTACAGGGAATGCTGATGACCTGCTTTCTTCTGGGTTATGGATTCTCGGCGTTATTATTAACACCAGTTATAGAAAGTAAGCTGCATTACCGACAGGGATTGTTAAGCAGCGTGGTGATATGGGCGCTGGTCTGCGCCATCTCGCCGCTGCTGGGCTCACTAATGGGGATGCTGCTGGCCCGGATTATCCTTGGGATCGCGGAAGGTCCGCTGTTTTCCCTTAAAACGCGCTTTATCAGCGATAACTTCTCTGCCGAAGAGATCGGCAAGCCGAACGCCGTCACCGCCCTGGGGGTCTCGTTGGGGCTGGCGGTGGGCTTTCCGCTGGTGACTTTTTTAGTCGAGCACCAGGGGTGGATGGGATCGTTTTATAGCCTGGCGGGACTCAACCTGGTACTCGGCGGCGGAGCTATCTGGCGCTTTTTGCCGGCGCCGGCAGCCCCGGTAAACAGCGCGCGTCCCGGCTTGCAGCGGACCTTTCTGCTGGCCTGGCATACGCCGCTTCTCGGCTGGATCCTGCTGGTTGAGATTGCCACTCTCAGCTATCTGTGGGGCAGCAGCGCCTGGCTGCCGGCATGGCTACGTGATGAACACCACTTTTCGCTGCAGGCCACCGGTTTGCTGGCCGCGATCCCATTTCTGCTCAGCCTCGGTTCAAAATTTCTCGGCGGCGTGCTGCTCGATAAGTTACGCCCGGAACAGGCGCCGCTGCTGTTTATCATCGGCGGCGCGCTGACCGCCTGCTCGGTCGTGGCGCTGATGCTTAGCCAGCAGCCGGCCCTGCTGGCGCTGTTCATGCTGTCGGCCAATATCTTCTGGGGATTGCAGGGGGCGGCGATACCGGCGGTAGTACAGCATCATGCGCCGCGCCAGGCGGTGGGCAGCGCCTACGGCATTATTAACGGCGTGGGTAACATCTGTGCGGCATTTATTCCGCTGCTGATGGGAATGGTGATGAAGTCGGCGGGATCGGTGAGTTCAGGATTTTCCGTGCTGGTGGCCTCGCAGGTGATAACGCTGCTGGCCGGGGGAATGCTGCTGCTGCGCATGCGTCGCGCAGCAGCAGTGAGCGCGTAAGGTTTATTCGCCTTTTTTCGCCGCCTGGATGTAGAGCATTTCCAGCGCCAGGGTCGCCGCTGCCAGGGCGGTGATCTCGGACTGATCGTAAGACGGAGCCACTTCCACCACGTCCATCCCGACGATGTTCAGATCCTTCAGACCGCGTACCAGCTTGATCGCGCGATCGGAGGTCAGCCCGCCGATCACCGGCGTACCGGTGCCCGGGGCAAACGCCGGATCCAGGCAGTCGATGTCGAAGGTCAGGTACACCGGCATATCGCCGACGATCTGCTTCACCTGGGCGATGATGTCATCGACGGTGCGATCGTTCACCTGGCCGGCATCCAGGACGGTAAAGCCGTTATCCTTGTCGAACTCAGTACGAATACCGATCTGCACAGAGTGGTTCGGATCGATCAGCCCTTCTTTCGGCGCGGTGAAGAACATGGTGCCATGGTCGAATTCGCAGCCGTTGGCGTAGGTGTCGGTATGGGCATCAAAGTGCACCAGCGCCATTTTACCGAAATGCTTCGCGTGGGCGCGCAGCAGCGGCAGGGTCACGAAGTGGTCGCCGCCGAAGGAGAGCATACGCTTACCGGCCGCCAGCAGTCTTTCCGCATGCGCCTGCAGCTTCTCGCTCATCTCACGCGCGTCGCCGAAGGCGTAAACCAGATCGCCGCAGTCAACCACGTTCAGGCGCTCGCGCATGTCGAAGTTCCATGGGAAGCGGTTATGTTCCCACGCCAGGTTGGTAGAGACCTGACGGATCGCCGCCGGGCCATGACGGCCGCCCGCGCGCCCGGAAGTCGCCATATCGAAAGGTACGCCGGTAATGACCCAGTCAGCATCGCTGTCGTACGGCTGGAAATTCAGCGGCAGACGCAGAAAACCAAACGCGTTAGATACCAGGGAGTTATCGTATTGATGACCTAAGGTGCTCATGGGTATGACCTCTTTTTACAGTCGGTGTATGTAACTACAGATATAAAAAAACCCTTCCGCGTCGTTAGGCCCGACGAGGAAGGGTTTGAATAGGGTTGCTGCTTATATAGGCGAATTATCGCCGTTAATGTCTACGGGTTCAAGAGAGTATAGCAAATACCGAACCGTAGCTTGTTGCTGCCGGATGACGCTTCGTCTTATCCGGCCAGCGTCCGTAGGCCCGGCAAGCGCAGCGCCGCCGGGCAACAACGGTTACTCGTCTTCCAGATAAGTATATCCGTACAGCCCCGCTTCAAACTCTTCGAGGAACTGCTGCTGCAGCGCTTCGTCGAGACCGGAGTTTTTCACCTGATCGCGGAACTGGGTCAGCAGCGTGTTCGGATCGAGCTGCACATATTGCAGCATATCCGCCACGGTATCCCCTTCGTCGGAGAGCTCAACCTCAACGCTGCCGTCAGGGAAGACGAATACGTCCACCGCTTCGGTATCGCCGAACAGGTTGTGCATATTCCCGAGGATCTCCTGATAGGCGCCAACCATAAAGAAGCCCAGCATCGGCGGATTTTCAGGATCGTATTCCGGCATCGGCATGGTGGTGGCAATCCCGTCGCCATCCACATAGTGGTCAATCGCGCCATCGGAATCGCAGGTGATATCCAGCAGCACCGCGCGGCGTTCAGGCACCATGTTCAGCCCTTCCAGCGGCATCACCGGGAACAGCTGATCGATACCCCATGCATCCGGCATCGACTGGAACAGCGAGAAGTTGACGTAAATCTTATCCGCCATCCGTTCCTGCAGTTCGTCGATAATCGGTCGATGCGCACGGTTGCTCGGGTCGAGCTGTTTCTGTACTTCATGGCACATGTTCAGATACAGCTGTTCTGCCCAGGCGCGCTCCTGAAGATTGAAGGTACCGGACGAGTAGCCGATATGAATATCGTGGAGATCCATCTGGCTGTCGTGCAGCCATTCGCGCAGCGAGCGGCGGTTGCCGGTCTCGTGCATCTCCTGCCAGGTTTCCCACATACTCTGCAGCGGACGCGCCGCGTCTTGCGCAGGCGGGGTCGCTTCGGTGTATTCGTTACGTTCAACGCCGATGATGTTGGAGACCAGCACGGTGTGGTGAGCGGTCACCGCGCGCCCGGATTCGGTAATCACCGTCGGGTGCGGCAGGCCGTTCTCTTCACAGGCATCGCCAATCGCCCAGATAATGTTGTTAGCATACTCGTTCAGGCCGTAGTTCACCGAACAGTCAGACTGTGAACGGGTACCTTCATAGTCCACGCCGAGACCGCCGCCGACATCGAAGCACTGAATATTAACGCCGAGCTTATGCAGCTCAACATAGAAACGCGACGATTCACGCACGCCGGTGGCGATATCGCGAATGTTAGCCATCTGCGAACCGAGGTGGAAGTGCAGGAGCTGCAGGCTTTCCAGATGCCCTGCCGCGCGCAGAATCTCAACCAGCTGCAGAACCTGCGTTGCCGCCAGGCCGAACTTCGATTTTTCACCGCCGGAAGACTGCCATTTACCGGAGCCCTGCGAGGCCAGACGCGCACGCACGCCAAGGCGCGGCACGACATTCAGGCGCTCGGCTTCTTCCAGCACAATGGCGATTTCCGACATTTTTTCGATGACCAGATAGACCTTGTGGCCCATCTTTTCGCCGACCAGCGCCAGACGGATATACTCGCGGTCTTTGTAGCCGTTACACACAATCACGCTGCGGGTCATACCGGCGTGCGCCAGTACCGCCATCAGCTCCGCCTTGGAACCGGCTTCCAGACCCAGCGGTTCACCGGAATGGATCAACGACTCAATCACGCGGCGGTGCTGGTTAACCTTGATCGGATAGACCAGGAAGTAGTCGCCGTTATAGCCATAGGACTCACGCGCGCGTTTAAACGCGGCGTTAATCGAACGCAGGCGGTGTTGCAGAATCTGCGGGAAGCAGAACAGTGCCGGCAGGCGCTGCCCCTGCGCTTCGCGTGCTTTCACTAATTCTGCAAGGTCAACGCGCGCTTCCGGGACGTCAGGATCCGGGCAAACGCTGATATGGCCCAGTTCGTTAACGTCGTAGTAGTTATTACCCCACCAGGCAATATTGTAAGTACGTAGCATTTTGCTGGCTTCCTGGGAGCTCATCGCAACCTCCTGCATGGAACGTAGTACGCCGTGTTCGCCTGCTGACGAAGGCGAAACTGAAGAAATGTCGTCAGACATAGCGAACCTCAAATTGTAATATTGACTACTATCGCAGTCCGAAGACGCGATAACAACCCATGAACAGTCCTAAACCCCAGCAGATAGTGCTGGCTTTGCGACTGCGCGACCGGTTTCTTATTCATATCATAGTAAAACACATACCCGAACGTAGTATGACAGTCCGGAGAAACCACGAGAAAACCCTTGCGACAGCAAGAGCGCCCTTGTTCAGTTTTCAGATAGCCTGCCGGCCCTGGAATCCTGAGAAGCGCCGAGACGGGTAGAACATCGGCTGATTTGCATGAAAGAGATGCAGATTGCGGGATAGCGACGCGCGACGGAACGACGCGACGAGTCGGATGAAAAACGTGGGTTCATTATCTGATATCACCTCCACACTGCCCCGATACGGGCCAGCGATAAGCCAAAGCTAGACATACCACAGCAGGTGCCAAAACACCGCTGCAGATTTCTGTAAAAACAGACTGCTTAACCCGGCTGGAAGTGGCGTCACGAGATGGGCTTCGTGCGCTTTTTTAATGAGCCGCGCGCGGCGTTTTATACCGATAAGCCGACTAAAATGCAAAATAAAAATGGGCGAGTTGCCGCGAATGGCAGGAAAAATTGCCACCCTCTATTTTTCGTCAATGCGATCTGCATCAAAAAAGGCTGGAAATGGGATTAAGATTTGACCTAAAATAGCCATCCAGAAGTTAATCCGTCTATACTGATTAACACTCAGACTGCTCGTGTCACTACCTGCAAGTTTTGGTAGAATCATCTACCACAGCTAATCCACACAACAGTATGAGCTACACGAATACTCCACAGGTAAAATAAAACATGGCAAAACACCTCTTTACGTCCGAGTCCGTATCAGAAGGGCATCCAGACAAAATTGCTGACCAAATCTCCGACGCCGTGCTGGATGCGATTCTCGAACAGGATCCGAAAGCGCGTGTCGCGTGTGAAACTTATGTCAAAACTGGCATGGTGCTGGTCGGCGGTGAAATCACCACCAGCGCATGGGTTGATATCGAAGAGATTACCCGTAACACGGTTCGTGAAATTGGCTACGTGCATTCCGATATGGGCTTTGATGCCAACTCCTGTGCCGTACTGAGCGCCATTGGCAAACAGTCCCCGGATATCAATCAGGGCGTTGACCGCGCCGATCCGCTGGAGCAAGGGGCGGGCGACCAGGGCCTGATGTTTGGCTATGCCACTAACGAAACCGACGTCCTGATGCCGGCGCCGATCACCTATGCTCACCGTCTGGTGCAGCGTCAGGCTGAAGTGCGCAAAAACGGCACGCTGCCGTGGCTACGTCCGGATGCGAAAAGCCAGGTGACCTTCCAGTACGACGACGGCAAAATCGTCGGTATCGATGCCGTGGTTCTGTCTACTCAGCACGCGGAAGACATCGATCAGAAATCCCTGCAGGAAGCGGTGATGGAAGAGATCATCAAGCCGGTTCTGCCGACGGAATGGCTGAGCAGCGCGACCAAATTCTTCATCAACCCGACCGGTCGTTTTGTTATCGGCGGCCCGATGGGCGACTGCGGTCTGACCGGCCGTAAAATCATCGTGGATACCTACGGCGGCATGGCTCGTCACGGCGGCGGCGCGTTCTCTGGTAAAGATCCTTCTAAAGTTGACCGTTCCGCAGCCTATGCCGCACGCTATGTCGCGAAAAACATCGTTGCGGCAGGCCTGGCTGACCGTTGTGAGATTCAGGTCTCCTACGCTATCGGCGTGGCAGAGCCGACCTCCATTATGGTGGAAACCTTCGGTACCGAAAAAGTGCCGTCCGAGCAGCTGACTCTGCTGGTGCGTGAATTCTTCGACCTGCGTCCTTACGGCCTGATCCAGATGCTGGATCTGCTGCACCCGATCTACAAAGAGACGGCGGCATACGGTCACTTTGGTCGTGAACATTTCCCGTGGGAAAAAACCGACAAAGCCGCTCTGCTGCGTGAAGCTGCCGGCCTGAAATAATCCCGACGTTTTTCTCCTGCCATGGCCAGCCTCGCGCTGGCCTTTTTGTTTTCCCCCCTTCCACACTTTCCCCCTTACGCCCGCCACTCCCGCATTGCCGCCGAACCTTTCCACCATTCAATGAAAGCGATTACATTAGAGCTGTAGCCAGAAATCATGCACGATAATGAGTTAGTGAAACAATTTTTCACCATATTGCATTATGTTTCAGGGTTATCTGATTATCGCTTTCCTCAGGAGGTTTTATAATCACCTATCTATTTGAAATTAATCTATTTTAATTGATTACGTTTCTTTACCTTAGTGTAACCGATTACACAGCCGTGACTGATATCACGTTTTTTTGCGATAGACTCCCCTACCCTAAGCATCGACAGAATCAATAACTCAACTGGAGGGCGTTATGCCTGACAACAAAAAACAAGGGCGCTCGAACAAAACGATGACGTTCTTTGTCTGTTTCCTCGCCGCGCTGGCAGGTCTGCTTTTCGGCCTTGATATCGGTGTTATTGCGGGTGCCTTACCCTTTATTGCCAACGAGTTCCAGATTAGCGCTCACACTCAGGAGTGGGTGGTAAGCTCCATGATGTTCGGCGCTGCGGTCGGCGCCGTCGGCAGCGGCTGGCTCTCCTTCCGTCTCGGTCGGAAAAAGAGCCTGATGATCGGCGCGATCCTGTTCGTCGCCGGTTCGCTGTTCTCTGCTGCCGCCCCGAACGTTGAAGTGCTGCTCGTCTCCCGCGTGCTGCTCGGCCTGGCCGTTGGCGTCGCGTCGTACACCGCTCCGCTGTACCTGTCGGAAATTGCACCCGAAAAAATCCGCGGTAGCATGATCTCCATGTACCAGCTGATGATCACTATCGGGATCCTCGGCGCCTATCTGTCGGACACCGCCTTCAGCTACAGCGGCGCATGGCGCTGGATGCTGGGCGTGATTATCATCCCGGCGATTCTGCTGCTGATTGGCGTTATCTTTCTGCCGGATAGCCCGCGCTGGTTTGCAGCCAAACGCCGCTTTGTTGATGCGGAACGCGTACTGATGCGCCTGCGTGATACCAGCGCCGAAGCCAAACGTGAACTGGATGAGATTCGTGAAAGCCTGAAGATCAAGCAGTCTGGCTGGGAACTGTTTAAAGAAAACAGCAACTTCCGCCGTGCCGTATTCCTCGGCATCCTGCTGCAGGTGATGCAACAGTTCACCGGGATGAACGTCATCATGTATTACGCGCCGAAGATTTTTGAACTGGCGGGTTATACCAACACCACCGAACAGATGTGGGGGACCGTGATCGTCGGTCTGACCAACGTGCTGGCGACCTTCATCGCTATCGGGCTGGTTGACCGCTGGGGCCGTAAACCGACGCTGATCCTTGGCTTTATCGTCATGGCCACCGGCATGGGCGTTCTGGGCACCATGATGCACGTGGGTATTCACTCAGCCACCGCCCAGTACTTCTCCGTGCTGATGCTGCTGATGTTTATCGTTGGCTTCGCCATGAGCGCCGGCCCGCTGATCTGGGTACTGTGCTCCGAAATTCAGCCGCTCAAAGGCCGCGATTTCGGCATCACCTGCTCTACGGCAACCAACTGGATTGCCAATATGATCGTCGGCGCCACCTTCCTGACCATGCTTAACTCGCTGGGCAGCGCCAACACCTTCTGGGTCTACGGCGGTCTGAACGTCCTGTTCATCCTCCTGACCCTGTGGCTTATCCCGGAAACCAAAAACGTGTCGCTGGAACACATCGAACGTAACCTGATGAAAGGCCGCCCACTGCGCGAAATCGGCGCTCGCGACTGACCGTTAACGCTTCCTCCCCTGGCGGGAGGAAGCGTCTGCCTCTTGCTCTCCCCTTCACGGCGCACTATCCTCTGGCGCTATGAAAACGCCCCGAATTCCCATCGCCATTCAGCAGGCCATTATGCGCAGCCTGCGGGAAAAGCTCGCCCAGGCCAACCTCAGGCTTGGCCGTCAGTACCCGGAACCGAGCCTGGTCTATCAGCAGCGCGGCACCTCCGCCGGTACCGCATGGCTGGAAAAGAACGAAATTCGCCTCAACCCGGTACTGCTGCTGGAAAACCAGCAGGCCTTTATCGATGAGGTCGTCCCGCATGAACTGGCGCACCTGCTGGTGTGGAAACACTTCGGCCGCGTGGCGCCGCACGGCAAAGAGTGGAAATGGATGATGGAGAGCGTACTCGGCGTCGCCGCCCGCCGCACCCATCGTTTCGAACTCGACTCCGTTCGCCAGAACACCTTTCCCTACCGCTGCCAGTGCCAGCAGCATCAGCTTACCGTCCGTCGCCACAACCGTGTCGTGCGGGGAGAAGCGACTTACCGCTGCGTTCGCTGCGGCGATCTGCTGGTCGCTGAAGAGTAAATATCGGGTACAACTGGAAATTTTCTGATCTGACTGATTGCATCTGACAATCGCATTCGCTACGTTGCGGGCTCGTTTTGACACGGAGTTCACGATGTCCCGTATTTATATTTTTGCCGCGGCGTTTCTGACCGCCGCCTGTAGCGGCCAGGTCGCGGCCGAAGGAATCAACAGTTTCTCCCAGGCGAAAGCCGCCGGGGTAAAGGTCAATGCCGATGTCCCCGGCGATTTCTACTGCGGCTGTAAAATTGACTGGCAGGGGAAAAAAGGCGTTATCGATCTGGAGTCCTGCGGTTATAAAGTGCGTAAAAATGAAAACCGCGCCAGTCGGGTCGAGTGGGAACACGTCGTTCCAGCCTGGCAGTTTGGCCACCAGCGCCAGTGCTGGCAGGACGGCGGACGGAAAAACTGCGCCAAAGATCCGGTCTATCGCAAGATGGAAAGCGATATGCACAACCTGCAGCCGGCGGTGGGCGAAGTTAACGGCGACCGCGCCAACTTTATGTATGGCCAGTGGAACGGCGGCGAAGGCCAGTACGGCCAGTGCGCCATGAAGGTCGACTTTAAGGATAAGGTTGCCGAGCCGCCCGCTCGCGCCCGCGGTTCTATCGCCCGCACCTACTTCTATATGCGCGATACTTATCAGTTGACCCTCTCCCGCCAGCAAACCCAGCTTTTTACCGCCTGGGATAAGATGTATCCGGTCACCTCCTGGGAGTGCGAACGCGACGAGCGCATCGCTAAAGTACAGGGCAACCACAATCCGTACGTCCAGCAAGCTTGCCAGGCGCAAAAGAGCTAACCTACACTAGCGGCAATTGTTAATTTGCAGGTGCCGCTTTCCCCCGACATGGAAAAGCGGCACCTGCGCGAAGAACGGAATAGCCAGCATGCGCATCCCTCGCATCCACCACCCGGAACCTGTTACCGTAGGTAGTCAAATCGCCCTCTCTGACGATGCCGCCAATCACGTTGGCCGCGTATTACGTATGGGCAAAGGCCAGGCAATCCAGCTTTTTGACGGCAGCAATCAGGTTTTCGATGCCGTGATCGCCGAAGCCGGAAAGAAAAACGTGTTAGTTGACGTGATCGGCAGCGAGACCGACGATCGCGAATCCCCTCTGCATATTCATCTGGGCCAGGTGATGTCGCGCGGCGAAAAGATGGAGTTCACCATCCAGAAATCGATTGAACTCGGTGTAAGCCTCATAACGCCACTGTTTTCCGAGCGCTGCGGCGTTAAACTGGATGCCGAACGTTTGCAGAAAAAGATCCAGCAGTGGCAAAAAATCGCCATCGCCGCCTGCGAGCAGAGCGGCCGCAACGTGGTGCCGGAGATTCGCCCGGCGATGCAGCTGGAGGCCTGGTGTGCTGAGCAGGATAATGGCCTGAAGCTCAATCTGCACCCGCGCGCCAGCGCCAGTATCAACACGCTGCCGTTGCCGGTTGAACGCGTTCGTTTGCTGATTGGCCCGGAAGGCGGCCTGTCAGCGGAAGAGATTGCGATGACCGCTCGCTACCAGTTTACTGATATTCTGTTGGGACCGCGCGTTCTGCGTACAGAGACAACTGCGCTCACTGCCATTACCGCCCTGCAGGTGCGTTTTGGCGACTTAGGTTGAAGCGTTAACGGAGAATAACCATGATCAAGCTCGGCATCGTGATGGACCCCATCGCAACCATCAACATCAAGAAAGACACCAGCTTCGCTATGTTGCTGGAAGCGCAGCGTCGCGGCTATGAACTCCATTATATGGAGATGAACGACCTGTACTTAATCAACGGGGAAGCCCGCGCCCGCACGCGCAAGCTCAGCGTGGAGCAGAATTACGATAAGTGGTATGAGTTTACCGGTGAGCAGGATCTGCCGCTGGCGGATCTCAACGTCATTCTAATGCGTAAGGATCCGCCGTTCGATACCGAGTTTATTTACGCGACCTATATTCTTGAACGTGCCGAAGATAAAGGCACGCTGATCGTCAACAAGCCGCAGAGCCTGCGCGACTGTAACGAGAAGCTGTTTACCGCCTGGTTTGCCGACCTGACTCCGGAAACGCTGGTGACCCGCAATAAGGCCCAGCTGAAAGCCTTCTGGGAAAAACACGGCGACATTATTCTGAAACCGCTGGACGGCATGGGCGGTACCTCTATTTTCCGCGTGAAAGAGGGCGATCCTAACCTGCCGGTCATTGCGGAAACCCTGACCGAGCTGGGCAGCCGTTACTGCATGGCGCAGAACTACCTGCCGGCAATTAAAGATGGCGATAAGCGCGTGCTGGTTGTCGACGGTGAGCCGGTGCCTTATTGCCTGGCGCGTATCCCACAGGGTGGTGAAACCCGCGGTAATCTTGCTGCCGGTGGCCGCGGCGAAGCACGTCCGCTGAGCGATAGCGACTGGGCCATTGCGCGCCGCGTCGGGCCAACGCTGAAAGCTAAAGGGCTGATCTTCGTCGGTCTGGATATCATCGGCGATCGTCTGACGGAAATTAACGTCACCAGCCCAACCTGCGTGCGTGAAATTGAAGCGGCGTTCCCGATCTCCATCACCGGTATGCTGATGGACGCTATCGAGAAGCGCCTCGGAAAATAGGATCATTCAGGCTAACGACCCGTATCGTTAGTCTGCAAAATCTTCTGATTCAACGAAAGATTTCAGGCTACAGGCAGGCGATGACGCAGCGAGTGCCCGGGAGCCTAGTCAGCTATGTGACCGGGTTGAGCGAGGAAATCAACGCCCCTGTCGCCTGAAAGATACGCCGCGAGATTCAACGAAAGATTTCAGGCTACAGGCAGGCGATGACACAGCGAGTACCCGGGAGCCTAGTCCGCTATGTGACCGGGTGGAGCGAGGAAATCAACGCCCCTGTCGACTGAAGGATACGCCGCGAGATTCAACGAAAGATTTCAGGCTACAGGCAGGCGATGACGCAGCGAGTACCCGGGAGCATAGTCCACTATGTGACCGGGTTGAGCGAGG
>NZ_MTEG01000044.1:0-27908 GCF_002108615.1 Klebsiella sp. YJ | reverse complement strand
CCAGAACCTGTTATGACGAAGCGAAATATTTGCTGGCTCTCGAAGCGAGACACTCGCCCTTACTGAAGCCATAAAAAGCTTGTCGAATGTCTCAGGGCGTGAAGCGGGCATAAAAACTCACAATCAGGCCCAACTCACTTATCCCATCTTGCAGCACTGACCTTTACCCGCCTGTTATCTGCGTCAGCTACAATTGCAGCGGCAGATCGGTTGTTTTCCTTGAAAATCAAACGAAATAAAAATGCTCGCTCCTGCTTCTTTGTCGGTGGTGTGTATATTACGCACGGTCAATCACGCATCTTTATCCACGCTCAGCGCCACCGCGCGGGTATCCTCCAGCACCCGTAACCGACTGTTCAGCGCCTCGTTGATAGAATGATACGCCTTACTGCCCAGTGCCAGACGAAACGGTGGCGCCTCCCCATCCGCTGCGTCGATTATCGCAGCGACGGTTTTTAACGCATCGCCGTTAATCGCGATAGTTCCCTGCGCCAGACCGCGGCGCACCTCGCCGGCGGGCGTATTGTCATAACAGGCCATCGGCGAAGCTATATCCAGTCCGCCCGCAAAGTTCGTCGCCGTCGGGCCGGGCTCAGCAATCATAAAATCGATGCCAAAAGGCGCCACTTCCTGGGCGACGGATTCAATAAATCCTTCAACCCCCCATTTGGTGGCGTGATAAAGGCTGAAATTCGGCCAGGCAATCTGCCCGCCTTCTGACGATATCTGCACAATGCGTCCCCCTCCCTGCCGACGCAGAGCGGGTAAGGCGGCCCGAATAAGCTGAATCGGACCGGTGAGATTGGTGGCAATCTGCCGATCAATCTGGGTATCGCTCACCTCTTCCGCCGCGCCGAAGAGCCCGTATCCCGCATTACTGACCAGCACATCGATACGCCCGGCGAAGTCGAATGCCTGCTGTACCGTTCGACGTACCGCATCCGTCTCCGTAACGTCCAGCAGCAGGACATGAAGCTGCCCGCCGTATTGCGCCCGCAGGTCATCCAGCGCGCCGGGCTTGCGCAGGGTAGCAATCACGCTGTCGCCCCGCGCCAGCAGGCGCTCCGTCATCAGGCGTCCAAGACCGGTTGAAGTACCGGTAATTAACCAGGTTTTGCTGCTCATCGTTAGTCTCCAGAAAAGTCATTAACTCGCCGATAAAGGATATGGCATGATGATTAGCACGATAAGACTCAACAAATGGCATGAAGAGGTGAAATGAAATCACCAGTTAAAACTCCGACGCTTTCCGATCTGAAAGCCTTTATCGCCGTAGCGGAACAGCGTAGTTTTCGTCGCGCAGCCGATTTTTCCGGTGTGACTCGTTCCACGTTAAGCCATGCTATCCGCGGGCTGGAAGCGCGTCTGGGCGTTCGCCTGTTGCATCGCACCACGCGCAGCGTGGCGTTGACCGAGGCCGGAGAGGCGCTGCTGCGGCGTATTTCACCGCACCTTAACGGGCTGGAACAAGCGCTGGAAGAGATTGCCGATACCCAAGGACAGACCGTGGGTACGCTGCGTATCAATGGCGGGGAAGAGGCTATTCACCTGCTGCTGCAGACAATTGTGCCGGACTATATGACACGGTATCCCGGCGTGTCGCTGGATCTGGTGGTAGATGGCCGGCTGGTAGATATCGTCGCCGAAGGCTTTGATGCGGGGATCCGTCTGGCGGAAGATGTCCCTGCTGATATGGTGGCTGTACGTTTTGGCGAAGATGTGCGGTTTCTGGCGGTGGCGTCGCCGTCGTATCTGAACCAGCATCCTGCTCCCGCGAGCCCGGACGATCTGGCCCACCATCAGTGCATTCGCCAGCGTTTACCCAGCGGTAAACGCTACCGCTGGGAGTTTTCCCGCCACGGTCAAAGCATCCTGCTGGATGTGCCCGGAACGCTGACGCTAAACAGTTCGTCGCTGATGGTGGACGCCGCGATCAAGGGGCTGGGGATCGCTTATGTCCCGGACGTACACGCCCGCGCTGCGCTGGCGGATGGCCGACTGGTCACCGTACTTGAGCCATGGTGCCCGCCGATTCCGGGTTTATGCCTCTGGTTTCCGGCCAACCGGCATATGCCCGCCAGCCTGCGCGCACTGATCGATCTCATTAAAGAGCGAAACCGAGGCTCAATGCCGCGAGGGCAAGCGGGCGGTGACCTTGATTTCAAAACGGAAGCCATATAGCCAGGTCACGCCGACGCCCGTCAGCGTCGGCCAGGGGGCTTCCCCCCAGTATTCCGGCAACACCTTCCAGAGCGTGTCGATAGTCGATTGCGCATCGACCAGATACAGGGTGACATCAACCACATCGGCAAACGTACAGTCTGCGGCAGCCAGCACCGCATTAAGGTTATCAAATGCCCGGCGGATCTCCTGCTCCAGCCCGGGTTCCGCTGAACCATCTTCGCGACTTCCTACCTGACCGGAAACAAACAGAAAATCGCCGGATTTAACGGCCGGAGAGTAACGGTTTTGCTCATACAGCGCCTGCTGTCCGGCGGGGAATACGATATCTTCTGGCTTTCTCATCTTTTATCCTGTTCTGACCTGTAGGGGTTCAGGGATGATAAGCGCCCGCATCTGCTGTCGCTATGCCCGCAGACTGGCATGAGCCGGTGAGTATTATTCACCTGGGGAGTAAGTCGCGCCGAGTGACGGAGTCCCTTGCCGCCACTGCGGAGAGTCACCGTCATCATCGGCTTAAGAGGGATGACGGTGGCTGATAGCGGGATGACACCTTCATCCCGGCAAAAAAACCGCGCCTGTCAGGCCGGCTGACGCTGTAGCTGATACCCCCCTTGATCCAACGGCTTCAGCATCGGCAGACAGCGTAGAAGACGCTGTGTATAAGGATGGTGCGGGTTGTCCAGTACATCGTCGCTCCAGCCGCTCTCGACCAGCGCCCCCTGTTCCATGACCATAATACGGTCTGCAACCTGCTCAACGGCGCCAAGGTCATGGGTGATAAAAAGGCAGGCAAATCCGTAGCTGGCCTGCAGCCGTTTCAAAAGCTGCAGAATCTGTTTTTGCACCGTCATATCCAGCGCCGAGGTCGGTTCGTCAGCGATAATGAACGCAGGACGGCGAATTATCGCCCTCGCGATCGCGACCCGCTGGCGTTGCCCGCCAGACAGCTGATGCGGATAGCGATGCAAAAACAGCGCGCCCAGCCCTACTTCATCAAGCACTTCCCGCACCCGCTGCTGACGCGCGCTGCGATTCATCGTCTCCACCAGCAGAAGCGGCTCTTCGAGGATCTGAGCTATATGCATGCGTGGGTCCAGCGAAGAGAAAGGATCCTGCTGAATCATCTGACATTCACGGCGCCAGGTGCTGACCAGCCGCTTATCGGAGGTCGTGACCAAATGGCCGCGGAACGCCAGCGTCCCACGGCTGGCTTTTAACATACCGGCGATCAGTTTACCGATCGTGGTTTTGCCGGAACCGCTTGCCCCCACCAGCGCTACCGTCTCTCCTGCGCGAACATTAAAACTGACGCCCTGTACCGCCTTCGTCACTGAAGCAGGACGAAACCACGCTTTGCGCCCAGTATAGGTAATGTCAATGTCAGTCAGGGTGACAATGCTTTCCGCCGCCAGTAGCCGTTGCCGGTCCGGTGCGGGCTGACGCACCGGTAGCGCTTCCAGCAGCCGTCGGGTATAGGGGTGCTGCGGCGCAGCTAGCAGGCGCTGACTGCTGTTCTGCTCCACCAGTTCGCCCTGTTCCATCACCATAATCCGTGAGGCATAGCGCGCCACCATCGATAAATCATGGCTGATAAGGATCACCGCGCTGCCCTTTTCAGCCGTCAGCGCTAACATCAGCTCCATCACTTCATGCTGAACCAGTACGTCAAGCGCCGTGGTCGGCTCATCGGCAATAATCAGCTTCGGCTCCAGCAGCATCACGGCAGCAATCATCACTCGTTGACGCATTCCTCCGGAAAACTCATGCGGATAACGTCCCAGCAGGTTGGCGGCATCTGTTAAACCGACGCGTTCCAGCATGGCGATGATTTTCCCGCGCCGCTCGCGCTCCGTCAGCCGGGTATGTAAAGCCAGTCCCTCATCAAGCTGACGGCCAATGGTCATTGCCGGGTTCAGGGAGGTCATCGGCTCCTGAAATACCATTCCGATTCCCGCGCCGCGTAGGTTTCGCAGCCGCTCGGGATCCAGGTGCTGCAAATCCTGACCATCGAACATTACCGAGTCCGCCTGGCTGCCGACACCTGCAGGCAATAGTTTAATGAGAGAGCGCATCGCCAGCGTTTTACCGCTCCCCGATTCCCCGACTACCGCCAGGACCTCTCGCGGCGCCAGGGAAAAGGATATCCCTTTCACCACCTCACGTTCGGCGACATTCACCCGCAGGTTAGTTACCTGCAATAATGGCATCTGGTTGTTCATCATTGCATCCTCGGGTCAAGATAATCACGTAACGCGTCACCAAGCATATTGACGCCCAGCAGCGCCAGAGAAATACAGCCGCCCGGCAGCAAGGCCAACCAGGGCGCCTGCGCCAGGTAGCCTCGACTGGCGGCCAGCATATTGCCCCAGGTCGGCTCCGGCGGCGGCACGCCAAGCCCTAAAAAGGAGAGCGCGCTTTCGGAAATCAGTACCCAGCCGAGCATGGAAGTCGCCAGCACGGTAAGCGGAGCCAGGCAGTTTGGCAGTACGTGTCGGCGCAGAATGGTCAGTTCGTTATGTCCCATTATCCGCGCCGCGGCGACAAAATCCGCTTCGCGCAGCCCCAACACCGTGCCACGCACGATGCGCACTACCGACGGCGTATACGCCAGCCCCAGTGCGAGAATAATGCCATAGCGGTTATTACCAAGGATGCTTAACAGCCCCAGGGCCAGAAGAATGCCGGGAAACGCCAGCAGCGTATCGGTAATCATCATGATGAACCGGTCCACCACGCCCCGCAGATAGCCGCTAATCAGCCCCAGCGTAATGCCGACCAGCAGCGCGAAGCTCACCGTAACCAGAGAGATGGTCATGCTGGCGCTGGCCCCGGCCAACAGGCGACTGAGTACATCGCGGCCATATTCATCGGTGCCAAGCAGGTAGTGGCTACCGGGAGCCTGTAGCCGCGCCAGAATATTGATCCGGCCGGGATCAAACGGCGTCCAGAAAAAGCCCAGCACGCCTGCCAGCAGGATGACGCCAATCAAGATAATCCCCAGCAGGGCATTAGGCGCGATCGCCATTCGTCTTTTCATCAGGCAGAAACCCTCGGGTTAAAGAGCGGGTAAAGTGCATCAATCAGCAAATTGGTGAGTACGTAGAGCGTGGCGATGAACAGCATGCAGCCCTGGATTACCGGATAATCGCGGGCGTAGATAGCATCAACCAGCAGACGCCCCAGGCCCGGAAGGCTGAACACCGTTTCCGTTACCGCCACACCGCTGAGCAGGTTGCCGAGCGTTAACCCGATCAGCGTCCACGTCGGACCAAACGCATTCGGGAACACATGCCGTGACAGCACGGTACGCTCACGTAGCCCTTTGGCGCGGGCATGGGAAACGTAGTCCAGCCGCAACACCTCAAGCGTGCTGGCGCGCATCATGCGCACCAACGCCCCAACCTCGACCAACACGAGGGTCATGACTGGCATTAGCAGATAGAGGCCCCCCGCCCGCAGGTTGTCGCTTAACGAGACATACCCTACCACCGGCAGCCAGCCCAGCTGCAGACCAAACAGCAGCAGAATGAGCAGCCCCATCCAGAAGCTGGGAATCGACAGCAAGAAGGTGGAAAACATCACCAGCCCGGTATCCAGCGATGAGTTCTGTTTCCACGCAGCAAGCATGCCGGCAGGTACGGCCAGCAGTGAGGCGATAACCACCGCGACCAGCACCACGCTGAGTGTCACACCGAAGCGTTGCAGGATAAGCGGCAGGACCTGCTGGCCGCTCTGGATAGAATGTCCTAAATTACCCTGCAGCACGTTGCCAAACCAGATAATAAACTGCTGTACCATGCCCTGATCCAGCCCCATGCTGTGCCGCAGGTCGGCAAGGCTGGCTTCCGTCGCCATATCTCCCAACATCAGCAGCGCTGGATCGCCCGGCACCATGCGGGTAAGTAAAAAGACCAGCACCGTTACCAGCAGCAGCGTGGGAATGGCGGTCATAATACGAGTAAACAGGAACTGCAACATGCGCCTCTCCTTATCTCATCAAGCCTTACCGACGTTCCACAGCCGCGCCGCTGCCGCCAGCCAGGATTTGTAGCCGCTGATAACCGTGCGGTGCGCGACAATATCCAGGCCTGGATAGAAGATAATCAGGGGAACATCCGCAATCATCTGCTGATGGAGTTTATCCGTCAGAGCCTGAATTTGGACCGGATCGTCGAGCGTCGCCAGCTTATCGGTCTGCGCGATCGCCAGCGGATCTCCCCACACCTTGCGTTTCTGCCTGGTTTTATCGCCGACAATCTGCTCAAACGCCAGCGCAGGGTTAAAGCGCGCGGAATAGGTGAAAGTCATCATCTGGTAGCGCCCGGACTGATAACGTTCCAGCTGCGTCGCCCACTCCATGGTGGTGACGTGAGCATTAATCCCTGCGCCCTGAAGCATCGCCTGAATGATAATCGCCATATCAAAACTCGGTACCGTGGCGCGTTTATTGGCAATAATCTCCAGCGGCTGTCCCTTATAGCCCGCTTCCTTCAGCAATTGCGCGGTGCGAGCCGGATCGTATTGGTACCCTTGTTTTTGCACATTGCTGTAAAACGCCGAGGCCACCGAAATGTTGGAGTTTGAGGCATGGGCCATATTCTGGCTGGTGCCCAATGCGATCTGCTCGCTGTCCAACGCGGAGGCGATAGCCTGACGTAGCTTGACGTTTTTTAGCAGCGGATCGTCCGTCTGGATGAGCATCACGTGACGCTGGGCGTTCGGCGCTACCTCAAGGGAGATATTAGGGTCTTTTTTCAGATCGCTGCCGTCAATCGGACTGACCTGAGCCAGATCCACCGCTCCGGATTGCAAGCCGGCTTTTACCGTCGCCGCATCCGGTATGGTCATAAAGCGGACCTCATCCACCAGCGCTTTTTTACCACCGACAAAACCATCGGGTTTTCCGGGTAAGGCGCTATAATCGGCAAAGCGCTTCAGGGAGACATATTCACCATGCTTCCAGTCGCCAAAAACGAAGGGACCGGTACCTATTGGCGTCACCCAGTCACCCTCGGGTCCCACGGATTTCGGGCTGATAACGGCGGCGGCGCCGCAATCGGTGCGTGCCAGCGTGTCCAGGAACAGCGCCACCGGTTTGGCAAGCTTCATCACCACCGTAGCGTTATCCGGCGCACTGACGTCGGTAACCTGAATCAGGCCGCTGCCGTCGAATTCACGTAAACATCGCCACTGGGTCTTCGGGTCGGTCCAGTGCTTCCAGCTCCAGACAACGTCCTGCGCCGTCATGGTGTCACCGTTGTGAAATTTCACGCCGCCGCGCAGATGGAAGGTGTAGGTTTTGCCCTCGTCGCTGACCTCCCAAGACGACGCCAGCATCGGCCCAACCGTACCGTTTTCACGATACCCGACCAGACCTTCCACCACGTGCATCAGCACATCATCGGTGTTGCCGTCGCGATTAACGCCCGGCTGGCTGCTTCGGATATCCTGATTCAGAGCGAAACGAATCACATTATTGTCAGCCGCCTGGGCCATCAGTCCCGGCATGAGCAGCGCCACCGCAGATAAAATCTTTTTCATACCAGCCTCTTAATTAGTCGAGCGTGTAACGTGTAAAGTTGCGGTTCAGCGCCGGCAGCGGCGCCACATCCATGACGCCATCGGCAGGCGTCATCACAATCATCGCCACGGTGGCGGATAAATCACTGCTAAAACCCGGACGTGGCGGGCGACACACTGAATACGGCGTGCCGAAATCATCAAAAAAAGCGTTTTTCATCTCTTCTTCGCCGAGTTTTGCTTTGTCTTTCAGCAGTTCGCTGACCCGCCATCCCCGATACAGAGAATCTGGCGACGCCTCGATCCCCTCCTCCCGTACTTTGCCGCGTGCGGCGGGGCTGTCCCAGTGATTGGCGTGCACCAACAGACCATTCTGCGGGTAAAGCGTGAAGCTCTCGTCCGGCGCACATTCAAAGTCGATGGCAAAACCTTCTTTAGTGCTAAGGATCATGTTGTTGGAGCAAGACTTCGGCGTCGTGGCGACCACCTTCATCGCCAGCGCCATATGCTGTTGTTCCAGCGCTTTACGGCGAATCAGCGACAGGGGGACCCCTCGCTGCAAATAGTCGCGTTCGCAGCGCAGATAGTTGGCGGTAATGGCGATACCCGCGCTGTTCATCCCGCTTCGCCCAAGCCCTCCGGCCTCAACGAAGGTCAGCACGTCCGGCCCCTGCTCGCGTTTGATTTTCACGACGACGGAACTCTCTGCGCATTCGGCGCGCCAGTCCCAGTTCTGCCCGTGGATCAGCTTACCGTGGTGACTGCGCTCAGGCAGAATGACCGCCCCGGTACAGCCATCTTTGATCGCATCATCATGTGGCGTCGTATGGCGCTGCAGGTTTCGCGCCTGGGCTATCACTTCGGTTCGGGCATTAATCATCACGATCGCTTCGAGCGGGACTCCGGACGCGGCGGCAATACCCTGCATCTCCGCAAGATAATCGGCGTCAAAATCACGGATGATGGCGCTAAAGCTGTCGATCAGATCGGCACGTTGCTGCCGGGAAATATGCAGAGCATCAAGCTGATCGCCATAGATGGCTACGCTGGCGTGAATGCGGGCTTTGGCCTGTTCGCCATACTGACAGCCGCGTTCATACGGCGTACCGGAAATTTCAATGAACGGAAAAGGTTGCGTCACGTTGTTTGCTCCTCAGCGATGTGCCTGCAAAACCCGCAGGAAGAAATCTTTTACCTGTTCCAGAACTTTCATCCCGTCATGGCCGACGTTGGGCACAATATCCTGAATGGCATCGATGCCGTGTTCGCGCAGGCTGTTGAGTAATGCGGTGTTCCGCTCGATACGGGTCACTCCGGCATCGTTGCATCCGGGCATGTAGTAGCGGCCGCCGGGCCTGTGGGTAATCTCCCAGGTTTCCAGATCCACCTTCCCCACCACCAGCTGAACCATCACTTCCCGCAACGCACTGTAATTAAGAGGCTTGCCGAATATTTGCTCAAAATTCTGGATGCCCGGCCACCACGCTTTGCTGTCGTCCAGAAGCGTCACGGATCCTGGCGCACCGACGGAAACGCCAAGCAGTTTTTCCGGATGGATGTAGAGGAAGCGGTGTGCAAAATGTCCGCCGCCTGAGTAGCCAAACAGCAGGAACCGACCAAAGTCATACTCCAGCAACGTGCTGATTTCGTCGATCATCGCCAGCAGTACGCGGTCATAGTGGATATCGTCTTCGATGATGTACTTAAACCCGTGAGAATTACCGTCCCCCAACGGCCCTACCGGAAACAGGGGCGCCAGGACAACGCAACGGTTGTAGCGGGCAAATTCGGCAAAGGCATCGCGGTACTGCACCATCGAACGTCCGGTACCGTGCATGGCAACGATCAGGCGGTATCCGGTTTTATCCTCATCAAATCCGGGAGGAACATACAGGCAATACTGGAAGCGCGGATCGTGCTGACTGGCGAAGATGGTGGTGCTACCGCGGTAGTAAAGCATCTGGCCGCGCAGGGCAGACTCTTCTGAATCCTTTTTAATATCAGTTCGTTGCATAAATCAATCGCTCATTTAATGGCTGTTTAAATTCGATTCAAACACAAAACCAAAATTGGCGCCAATTTAAAAAACAATTTATTAACAAAAGATCTGACTCGTGTCACAATTCCCCCCAGCCAGACAAAAAAACGATAACCCCAGGGTTCAGGCTGGCGAAACAAAGGTGAACCCGCCATTATCTGATGACAGAACGGCAGCATAAGATCGCAGGAAACAGCGGAAGGAACAGAAGATATGACTCAACGCAAAAGCGCACTGGTGCATGTCGCCAATCTCCTCGCCATGGACATCAATACCGGTGAATTTCAGCCGGGTTCATGGCTGAAACAGGTGGAGCTGGCTGAACGTTATCAGTGCACCCGTAGCGAGGTGCGCCGGGCTCTGGATCAGCTGGTGATTGAACGGCTGGTCCAGCACGTCCCTAATCGGGGCTACCACGTTTACACGCCTAATGAGCAACAACGTCGTAACATCTCTGACATCAGGGCGATACTGGAAAGTGCCTCGGCGGCAGACATCGTGGAGCATATTCAACCGCACCAGTTGGATACTCTGCGCCAGTGCGCGGAGCTGTTCGAGCACAACACCCAGTACGGCACGATCTTACAGCAGTATGAGTCGAACCTGGCCTTCCATCGCGCGCTGCTCGCGCCCTGCTCCAACCAGGACATGATTGAACTCATCTTTGAATTGCGCAGTCGGGTTCCCTCCGCCGCGTTGGGGCAATGGAACTCTCATGCCAGAATTGTCCAGTCGTCGAAAGAACATTTCGCGATGGTGGCTGCTATTGAGCGTGGGGATGCCGGCTCGCTGGCACAACTTCTGCGCCAGCATATTCTGCAGGAAGATAATCCGCGACGGCATGGGTAACGTCTCAGCGAATGTCACCGCTTACTGCCGATCGTGCAACGGATTATCGTTTTGCGCGATTTTGCCGATCGGCGCCATACGCTACCGCCGTTAATATCGCGATACGGACGCGCAGACCAGCCAGAATGCCTGTTTACCTGTTCAGAAAACAGACTGACCCGCGCCCCCCATCGCTGGCGCGATGGGCGAGGCGCCCCTGCACTTTTTTGTCAGCCATAAAAGAGTACCGCAACGAAATCCTGACTTAGCACAAGCATAGCCAGCTTCTTATCCATCCCCCCATGACACAATAAGCTCTCTTTTTACATCCGGCATTTGCCTCCCCGCAATCCGCTAACGGATAAGGTAATCGAAAGATGGCGAGCTATTTCTTTTCTCTTCCTGACGTCTATTTTGGTGAAAATGCAATTCAAACCTTGCGTCGGCTGAACCATAAAAAGGTGGCGATTGTGACCGACAGCTTTATGGTGAGCTCCGGTAAAACACGCGACCTGATTAATGAAATGCCGCAGGCCTGCGTCTCTATTTTCAGCGAGGTGAAACCGGACCCGAGCGTGGAGATCCTGCACGCCGGCGCCGCACAGTTTAAACGTTTTAAACCGGAGGTCATTATCGCGCTGGGCGGCGGCTCCGCTCTTGATGCCGCTAAAGGAATCAAGGTTACGCTGGAAGAGTTTCTCCCCGGCCACGCCATAGAACTTATCGCCATTCCTACCACCAGCGGTTCCGGTTCAGAAGTCACCGCCTACGCCATCATCTCCGATCCGCAAAACGGCCGAAAATATCCGCTGATTGCCGATGAACTGATCCCGGACTGCGCCATCCTTGACCCAAACCTGGTGCTCTCGGTTCCTCGCCAGGTCGCGGTGGATACTGGCATGGACGTCCTGACCCACGCCATTGAGGCGCTGGTTTCGACGGGGGCCAATGATTTTAGCGACGCGCTCGCCGAGAAAGCCATTGCGCTGGTCTGGCAACACCTGCCCGACGTTTTCAGCGATGAGAATAATATTGCGGCTCGGGGCCATATGCACAACGCCTCCTGCATGGCTGGCATGGCGTTTAATTCGGCGGGGTTGGGATTAGTGCACGGTATGGCGCACGCTATCGGCGGGATGCTGCATATCCCGCACGGCAAAATTAACGCCATGCTGCTGCCGTTGATTATTGAACACAATGCCCGCCACGCCCCGCACGCGCGGATGAGATACCTGAAATGCGCCGCCATTATGGGCATCCAGGCCGCCACGCCGGAGCAAACCCTGCGCGCGCTGATCGGCAGCATTCGCGATATGAATCACCATTTTGGTATTCCGGCAACACTGCAGGCGCTGGGAAAAGACCGGACGGCTGTGGAATCCCTGCGTCAGGCGCTGATCGCGGCGACCTTAGGGGATGGCTGCACGCAAACCAATCCCTGCCAGCCCCGCGCCGCTGATGTAGACCGCTTGCTGACCGCCATCGCCGGCTAAATCTGGACAAGATTGTCCTGCGTCCGGCGGACCGTCAAAAAAGTCCTGCGCAACAGCAAAAAGGCCAACGCGGGACTGAATATGCTTGTATCGCTCTTTTCATCACTTTCAGGTTGTTGACGCTATGAATGACACCCAGCAGCAAGCCGAATTAATCGCCCGGGAAATTCTTCAGGAACTCAAGGCCCGTGGCCCCGGAGCGGTGGCCGGTGCCCCCCTCGCCGCACAGACGTTGCATATCCCCGTTGGCATCTCTAACCGCCACGTTCATCTGAGCCGGGAAGATATGGACATTCTGTTTGGCTATGGCGCCACTCTCACCCGCATGAAAGCGGTAAAACAGCCGGGCCAGTATGCCGCCGAAGAGACGGTGACGCTGCGCGGACCAAAAGGGGAGCTGACCAGGGTACGCGTCCTTGGCCCGCTGCGCAGCGCCACCCAGGTTGAAATTTCTGTCTCCGACAGCTTTGTTCTCGGCGTTAAGGCGCCATTGAGAATGTCCGGCAATCTCCAGGACTCGCCGGGAATCGAGATTATTGGTCCGCGCGGGCGAGTCAGCAAAACGGATGGCGCGATTGTCGCCTGGCGCCATATTCATATTTCTCCCGCCGACGCCGAGCGCCACGCCCTGCGCGACGGGATGGAGATTGACGTGCGTATCGACGGCTATCGCGGCGGCATTCTCAGCCACGTGGTGGTCAGGGTGAGCGCGGATGCGGTGCTGGAAATGCATGTTGATGTTGAAGAGGCCAACGGCTTTGGCTTGCGTAACGGCGATTGCGTCCAGCGCGCGTTCACGGAACGCCGCCATGACTGACAGCACCGCAACCAGGCGGCTGAACACATTGGCGGAGCTGGTCAGCCAGGGCGGATACCGCCCCTGGACAGGCGCGCTAAAAGTGGGTGTCGATCCGGGTACGGCCAATATTGCCGTGGTTGTGCTGGATGAAAACGATAACCCCGTCGCCGGCATCAGCCATCCTTCACGGGCGGTGAAAGACGGCGTGGTGGTGGATTTTCTGACCGCCAGCCGGGTGGTGAGTGGACTGAAAACAGCACTCGAAGAGCGCCTTGGATGCCCCCTCACCCGCGCGGCAACGGCCATCCCGCCGGGAATCACCGCCGGGAACACCAAAGTTATCGTCAATATGGTGGAGGCCGCCGGACTGGAGGTGACCGACGTGGTTGATGAACCGGTAGCCGCGGCGCTGGCCTTAAACATTCGCCACGGCGCGGTAGTTGATGTGGGCGGCGGGACAACCGGGATCAGCATTCTGCGCAACGGCGAGGTGATTTTCAGCGCCGATGAACCGACCGGGGGCAACCATATGACCCTGGTACTGGCAGGCGCTCTGGGCATGCCTTTTGCCGAAGCGGAAGCGTTGAAAAAGAGTCCGGAGGAGGAAGAACAGGTCTTTACCGTGGTCCGTCCGGTGGCTGAAAAGATGGCTCATCTGGTCGCGGGCTGGCTGGCGGGTTATCCGGTCGACGACATTTACCTGGTCGGGGGCGCCAGCAGCTTTCGCCAGTTTGCCGACGTCTTTCGCCATGCCACCGGTAAACGGGTCATTCAGGCGCGGCAGCCGCTGCTGGTGACGCCGCTTGGCATCGCCATGCGCAGCCGCTGAGGAGAATAACGATGGATGCACAGCGACTCTCACACCGGCTCGACAGCCTCATTGCGGACCTGCTGGCTCAACGCCGACGGCGCCTGCAAGCCCACGGCAAGGTGATGCGCGTGGTATTAAGCGGCGAGGATCTCGCCACGCTCCCGACGACGCTGGATTGTCTGACGGCGCTGAACCAGCGCGGCTATCTGCTGGTCATGACCTTTTCCCATAGCGCCATCCAGGCGTCATTGCACTCCACCTGTCTGGAGGCTCTGGCGCAGCGCGATGTTGAGGCGCTGTGCGACGATCGGGATCCCTGCCCGACAGAAGAGACGTTCAGCGGCCTGTATCTGCCCTCGCTGTCTACCAACAGCCTGAGCAAAATCGCCTTAGGTATTCGTGATAACCGGGTGTGTCGCTGGGCTTTTCACGCTCTGAGTCTGAGCAAGCCCATCATCGTCACGCTCAATGCCGAATGCCGGGATGACGCTGCCAGCCAGCTCCCCACGGCATTGCGGGCACGGCTGACCAGCTACGTCGCCACCCTCGGGGAGTATGGCTTCACGATTATCGGCCGCCCCACGGTGAACCCGGCGCAGAGGCCGACGGCGCCCGTCGCTAAACCGCTGATCACGCTCAGCGATGTGCGCCAGCTTCCCGCAGGCGCGGTACTGTCCGTTGGACGCCGGACGCTCATCACCCCCGCCGCACGCGATGAAATTCGCGACCGCGGTATTGTCATGGTGCAGGGTCACCAGGAGGAAATATGTATCTGGCAAAAGTAACCGGGGCACTGGTGTCGACGACCAAGCATGCTTCGCTCAATGGCGCAAAGCTGCTGATTGTCGCCCGCCTGGATGAACACTATCAGCCCACCGGCACCGCGCAGGTCGCCGTCGACTTTGTCGGCGCCGGAAACGGGGAAACGGTCATCGTCACTACCGGGAGCTCCGCGCGGATGACCACCAGCAAAGAGCACTCGGTGATTGATGCTGCCGTGGTCGGCATTGTCGACTCGCTCGATCTTAACAACCAGTAAGCACCACGGAGGAAAAGCATGCACACCACGCCGAACGCCGAACTGGATCGCCGTATCAACGCGGCCATTTCGCGTCAGTTAGCGCCGCCTCCGGCCTCGCTGACGCTGACGGATGCGGCATTACTGGCGCACTGTGCCATCGATGCCGCCAACAACGCCAATGTGCCCATTGTTTTTAGCCTGGTGGATGCCCATGGCCTGCAGCGTTACTTCTTTAGTCAGGATAACGCCCTGCTCATCAGCCATACGCTGGCCACGCAAAAGGCATGGACCGCCGTGGCGCTCAGGATGCCGACCCACCGGCTCGCGGACGACGTATTGCCTGGCGCCAGCCTGTATGGCTTGTCGCATACGCAAGGTCTGTGCTGCTTTGGCGGTGGGCTCCCCTGCTGGTCCGCCGGCGTACTGCTCGGCGGTATCGGCATCAGCGGCGGGAGCGTCGAGGTAGATATCGCGATTGCCACGCAAACCCTGGCGCACTTCAGCCGCGAGCATTTTTTGCTCACACCATTCCATGAATCTCTCTAAAAAAACGAATACAGACAGGGGTCATCATGTCGTCAGCATCACTGGTTCTGGTCATTAACTGTGGTTCATCTTCCCTTAAGTTCTCCGTCATCCCGCGTAATCAGGAGACCCCGGTGCTCTCCGGGCTGGCCGAAAAGCTGGGGCTACGCGAAGCCGGCATCACCTTTAAAGATGCGCAAGGGAAGACGACCCGCGGGTTGCCTGACGGCGCCAGCCATACCTGCGCGCTGGAGGCGCTGTTCGCCCGGCTCGCAGAGCAGGCGCTGCTGCCGCAGGTATGCGCCATCGGTCATCGGGTGGCGCACGGCGGGAATGATTTCAAACACTCGGTGCGGCTCACGGCACCGGTGATCGAGCGTATCCGCGAATTATCGGCGCTGGCGCCGCTGCACAATCCCGCCAACCTGATCGGCATTGAAGCCGCCATGGCGCTGTTACCCGAGCTGCCGCAGGTGGCGGTGTTTGATACCGCCTTTCATCAGACGCTCCCGCCGGAGGCCTATACCTATGCCATCCCGCTGGAGTATTTACACCAGCATCAGGTCAGACGCTATGGCTTTCATGGCACCTCCCATCGCTTTATCGCCGCCGAAGCCGTCGAGCGCCTGGGTCTTAACCCCACCAACCACGGTCTACTTATTGCCCATCTCGGCAATGGCTCGTCGGTCTGCGCGGTGAAAAACGGACAGAGTGTCGACACCTCGATGGGCATGACGCCGCTTGAAGGGCTGGTGATGGGAACGCGCTGCGGTGACCTGGATTTTGGCGCAGCGGCCTATATTGCCCGCTGCACCGGCCAGACTATCGAATCACTTTACAAGATGGTCAATAACGAAGCGGGATTGTTCGGTCTGTCGGGTCTTTCCAGCGATTGCCGCACGTTACAAGAGGCGCGCGGCAACGGCGATCCCCGGGCCTCCCTCGCCATTGATGTCATGGTTCACCGGCTTGCCCGCCACCTTGGCGCCCATCTTGCTTCGCTGCATCGCTTTGATGCACTGATCTTTACCGGCGGCATCGGGGAGAACTCGGCGCTGATCCGCGAGCTTACCGCCGAGCGGCTGGCGATATTTGGCGTGCAGCTCGACGCCGCGCGCAATGCGCAAATGTTTGCCGGTCGACAGGGCATTATCTCGCGCCCCGGCTCACCGATTGTAGCGGTCATTGCCACCAATGAAGAGCGGATGATTGCCGAGGATGCGGCCGCACTTGCCCCTTTGCTGGAAGGTGCCGCCTGAACGCATCCTCAAGGTAGTCATGTGGAGAGGATTTTATTGTCCAGCTGAAAACGGGAAAACAAGAAAGTCTCTCTGCCGGGCAAAACATTTTGTCTCAGGCGCAATAACATCGTAGTGCATGAATTTATTAAGTCTATGAACTCAACCTTTATCGGTTAATTCATAACTTGCTTTTACTCTCACCTGGAAATATTGAGGTCGTTATGCAACAAGAAGCATTAGGTATGGTTGAAACAAAAGGTCTGGTTTCCGCAATTGAAGCCGCAGATACCATGGTGAAATCCGCTAACGTCACCCTGGTTGGTTACGAAAAAATTGGTTCCGGGTTGGTTACCGTAATGGTTCGCGGCGACGTCGGCGCGGTCAAAGCGGCAACGGACGCAGGTTCAGCGGCAGCAGGAAAAGTCGGTGAGCTGGTCTCTGTACATGTGATTCCGCGCCCGCATATTGAAGTGGAAAAAATCCTGCCGAAAGCTGTCAGTTAATAAAGCCAGAGGATACCGACCATGAGAGATAATCTTGTTGAGCAGATTATATCTGAAGTAATGCACAAGCAGACTGATGATCGCGCAAATAATAAAACGCCGGCCAGCTTTATCGGTTGCGGTTTAACTGAATTTGTCGGAACGGCCCTCGGGCATACCATTGGATTAGTGATTGCCAATGTCGATCATCAATTACATGAAGTCATGAATATCGACAAGAAATATCGCTCTATCGGTATTCTTGGCGCCCGGACCGGGGCCGGCCCGCATATATTTGCCGCGGATGAGGCCATTAAAGCCACTAACAGTGAAATACTCTCTATTGAGCTGGCTCGCGATACCGAGGGCGGCGGTGGGCATGGTTGCCTGATCATTTTCGGCGCCACCGATGTCTCCGATGTTCGCCGCGCGGTTGAAGTCGCGTTGGGCGAAATTCAGCGCACCATGGGCGATGTTTATGGCTCGCCGGCCGGTCACCTGGAGTTCCAGTACACCGCCCGCGCCAGCAGCGCGCTCAATAAAGCCTTCGGTGCCCCGTTGGGTAAATCTTTCGGCCTGACCTGCGCTTCACCGGCGGCGATTGGCGTGGTGGTCGCCGACGCCGCGGCAAAAGCCGCCGTCATCGAGCCGGTGGGTTACGCCAGCCCGGCGCACGGCACCAGCTTCAGTAACGAAGTGATCTTCACGTTTGCCGGTGATTCCGGCGCAGTACGCCAGGCGGTCATCGCCGCCAGAGACGTCGGGAAACAGCTGCTGGCTACGCTCGACCCGGCGCCCATCAAATCGACCACGACGCCGTACATTTGATGGTGGCACCCACGAGCGAAGCGAAGTAAGGAAGATACAGCATGAACGATCTTGATATTACTCAGGCCGTCTCCCGCGTGCTGAGTAAATATACGAAAACGACGGCGCCAGCGCCCGAACAGCATGCGCCGGCAGCCGCCACACCGCTCGATCGCGGCAGCATCGACGCGATTGTGGCCAGCGTACTGGCAAGCCAGGCCGGAGCCGCAACCGCCGCCCCTGTCGACGGGAACGCCGGTGACGGTGTTTTTGCCACCATGGATGCCGCGATTACTGCGGCGCAGCAGGCGTATATCCAGTATCGCCACTGCTCAATGCAGGATCGCGCCCGCTTTGTTGACGGCATTCGCCAGTTTTTCCTGCAGGAAGAGATTTTGCACGCGCTCTCGACCATGGCGGTGGAAGAGACCGGAATGGGAAATTATGCCGACAAGATGGTGAAAAACCGCGTTGCCGCGCAAAAAACTCCGGGGGTTGAAGATCTCATCACCGCCGCCATCAGCGGTGATGGCGGCCTGACGCTGACCGAATACTCCGCCTATGGCGTCATTGGTTCGATCACCCCGACCACCAATCCGACCGAGACCATTATCAACAATACCCTCGGTATGCTGGCCGCCGGCAACGCCGTGGTCTTTAGCCCGCATCCGCGTTCGCGTCAGGTGTCGTTGTACTGCGTCACGTTAATCAATCAACAGCTGGCCCGGCTTGGCGCCCCCGCCAGTCTGGTGGTCACGGTCGCCAGCCCGTCGATTGACAACACCAATGCCTTAATCGGCGACGCGCGTATCAATATGCTGGTCGCCACCGGCGGGCCGGCGATAGTGAAAACCGTGATGTCGTCCGGCAAAAAAGCGATTGGCGCCGGCGCCGGCAATCCTCCCGTTGTGGTTGATGAAACCGCCAATATCGAGAAAGCCGCCCGCGATATCATTAATGGCTGCAGCTTCGATAACAACCTCCCCTGCGTGGCGGAAAAAGAGGTCATTGTCGTCAATGAAGTGGCGGACTATCTCATCCACTGCATGAAAAAAAGCGGCGCCTGGCTGCTGTGCGATAAACAACATATTCAGCAGCTACAGGCGCTGGTGCTGAATGAAAAAGGAAACGGCCCGAGTACCGCACTGGTAGGGAAAGATGCGCGCTACATTCTGCAGCAAATCGGTATCAGCGTGCCGGAGGAGATCAAAGTTATCCTGATTGAAACCGAACGTGATCATCCATTCGTGGTGCACGAACTGATGATGCCGGTTTTGCCGGTGGTCAGAGTGGAAAACGTCGATGAAGCGATCGATCTGGCGGTGAAGGTTGAACATGGTCATCGTCACACGGCGATGATGCACTCTACCAACGTTGAAAAACTGACCAAAATGGCGCGGCTGATCCAGACCACTATTTTTGTGAAAAATGGCCCGTCGTATGCCGGATTAGGCGTTGGCGGCGAAGGACATGCCACATTTACCATTGCCGGGCCGACCGGTGAAGGGCTGACCTCGGCACGCTCCTACGCCAGGCACCGTCGCTGCGTGATGGTTGAAGCGCTCAATATTCGTTGACTGAAGCAGGATGGCTGACTCGATCATGAAAAAACGCATTATCAACGCGCCAACGCCGGAAACGCTCGCCATGCTGAAAAGGCGAATGCCCGCGGAATCTCGCAACCGACTGGAAAGCATCCGCATTGACGCTATCGGGTTGATTATGTTGCCGATACCAGATCTGTACTTTTACGCCGATCTGGCAAGTAAAAGCGCACATGTTGCGGTATCGGAGATCTTTGGCAGCTGTCCGCAGCATATCACGACGCTGGCGCTGTTCGGCGAGATCGCCGCAGTGAATGAGGCCATGCGTATTATTGAGGATGATGACAGTACGTTCTGAGAGTTCGCTTATGAAAAGAATTTTGCTTCTGGCAGGCGATTTCTCTGAAGACTATGAAGTCATGGTGCCATGGCAGGCATTAAGCATGTTAGGTTTCAGAGTGGATGTGGTGTGCCCCGGAAAACGCTGCGGGGAATATATAAAGACCGCGATTCATGATTTTGAAGGCGATCAAACCTACAGCGAAAAACCGGGGCATCTGTTCCGCTTAACCGCCTCTTTTGATGAAGTCAGGGTACAGGAATATTGTGGAATATATCTTACCGGCGGCCGCGCTCCGGAATATTTACGACTAAACCGGATGGTATTAAATATCATCCATTGTGCGAATAACATTGCGCTACCGATTGCCGCTATATGTCATGGACCACAAATTCTGGTTGCTGCCGGCATATTAAAAGGTAAAACGCTGACCGGATATTTCACCTTAAAGCCTGAAGTTGAAATGGCTGGCGGTATCTGGGTGAGCGCCGCGGACCACGAGGCGGTACATGACGGCAATCTTGTCACCGCGACGACCTGGATGGCGCACCCGGAAATATTACGTCAATTTATTAGTTTAATCGGCAGCAACACTATTAGCTAGCGTACCCGGCACTACCGGCAGGTAAAAAAACTCAGGTGTGGTAATCCCCCACGCTTATATCATTTCGGGAGTTATTGTATGTTAGAGAAAGGCTTTACTCATCCGACCGATCGTGTAGTAAGACTCAAAAATATGATTCTGCATGCTAAGCCGCATGTAGAATCTGAACGTGCGGTGCTGGCAACCGAGGCATATAAAGAGAATGAACAGCTTCCCGCTATTATGCGTCGGGCAAAAGTCGTTGAGAAAATATTTAACGAGCTGCCGGTCACTATTCGCCCTGACGAGTTAATCGTCGGCGCCGTCACTATTAATCCACGTTCAACAGAAATTTGTCCTGAATTCTCTTATGACTGGGTCGAAAAAGAGTTCGACACTATGGCACACCGTGTTGCCGACCCGTTCATTATTGAGAAAAAAACCGCCGATGAACTCCACCAGGCCTTTAAATACTGGCCGGGTAAAACCACCAGTTCGCTCGCCGCCTCCTATATGTCCGAAGGGACAAAAGAGAGCATGAGCAACGGCGTTTTCACCGTCGGCAACTACTTCTTTGGCGGTGTCGGACACGTCAGCGTCGATTATGGCAAGGTCCTGAAAATCGGCTTTCGCGGGATCATCGATGAAGTGACCCGCGCGCTGGAGAACCTCGATCGCAGTACCTCCGATTACATCAAAAAAGAGCAGTTCTACAACGCCGTTATTCTGAGCTATCAGGCGGCAATCAATTTCGCCCATCGCTACGCGCAGGAAGCCTCGCGCCTTGCCCGTGAAGAGCGCGACCCAACCCGTCAGCGCGAGCTGGAACAGATTGCCAGCAACTGTACCCGCGTGCCGGAATACGGCGCGACAACCTTCTGGGAAGCCTGCCAGACCTTCTGGTTTATTCAGAGCATGCTGCAGATTGAATCCAGCGGCCACTCGATTTCTCCCGGCCGTTTCGACCAGTACATGTATCCGTATCTGGCGGCGGATACCGCCATCAGCAGCGAATTTGCCCAGGAGCTGGTGGACTGCTGCTGGATCAAGCTTAACGATATCAACAAAACTCGCGATGAGATTTCGGCCCAGGCCTTCGCCGGCTATGCCGTCTTCCAGAACCTGTGCGTGGGCGGTCAGACCGAAGACGGCCGTGATGCCACCAACCCATTAACCTACATGTGCATGGAAGCCACGGCCCACGTACGTTTGCCGCAGCCCTCTTTCTCAATTCGCGTCTGGCAAGGCACGCCGGATGAGTTTCTCTATCGCGCCTGCGAGCTGGTCCGTCTGGGGCTTGGCGTACCGGCGATGTACAACGATGAAGTGATCATCCCGGCGCTGCAAAACCGCGGCGTCTCGCTGCATGACGCCCGCGACTATTGCATCATCGGCTGCGTGGAGCCGCAGGCGCCGCATCGCACCGAAGGCTGGCACGACGCGGCGTTCTTCAACGTCGCGAAGGTCCTGGAAATTACCCTTAACAACGGCCGCTCAGGAAACAAACAGCTTGGCCCGATGACCGGCGAGATGACCCAGTACGCCGGCATGGATGACTTCTATGCCGCCTTCAAAAAACAGATGGCGCACTTTGTGCACCAGCTGGTCGAAGCGTGCAACAGCGTCGACATCGCCCACGGCGAACGCTGCCCTCTGCCGTTCCTGTCCGCGCTGGTAGATGACTGCATTGGCCGAGGAAAATCCCTGCAGGAGGGCGGCGCGATTTACAACTTTACCGGCCCGCAGGCGTTCGGCATTGCCGATACCGGCGACTCCGTCTACGCCATCCAAAAACAGGTGTTTGAGGATCGCCGCCTGACGCTTCAGGAACTGAAGGGCGCGCTGGACGCCAACTTCGGCTACCCGGTCGGCGGCAACCCGCATAGCGCGGCGGCAAAATCCTCTCTCGGCGAGCAGGATATCTATGAAGTGGTCAAACGCATTATCGACCGCCACGGCTCGTTGAACCCGGCAGAGATTAAAAACGAAGTCTATCGCCAGCTCGCCAGCGTCACTCCGGCGCCGTCGGCAGGAAATCCGCGTTATGAAGAGATTCGCCATATTCTGGAAAATTCGCCGTGTTTTGGTAACGACATCGACGACGTGGATCTTGTCGCCCGCCAATGTGCGCTGATCTACTGTCAGGAAGTGGAGAAGTATACCAACCCACGCGGCGGACGTTTCCAGGCCGGTATCTACCCGGTGTCGGCGAACGTGCTGTTTGGTAAAGACGTGAGCGCCCTGCCGGACGGTCGCCTGGCGAAAGAGCCGCTTGCCGACGGCGTATCGCCGCGCCAGGGCAAAGATACCCTCGGCCCGACCGCCGCAGCGAACTCGGTAGCCAAACTGGATCACTTTATCGCCTCGAACGGGACGCTCTACAACCAGAAATTCCTGCCCTCCTCACTGGCGGGGGAAAAGGGTCTGCGAAACTTTGGCGGTCTGGTGCGTAACTACTTCGATAAGAAAGGGATGCACGTACAGTTTAACGTTATCGATCGCAACACGTTGCTGGAGGCGCAGAAAAACCCACAGCAGCACCAGGACCTGGTGGTTCGCGTTGCGGGCTATAGCGCGCAGTTCGTGGTACTGGCGAAAGAAGTCCAGGATGACATCATCAGCCGCACCGAACAGCAATTCTGATTTTGCCTGACCTGCCAGGGCCATACGGTAACGTATGGCCCTTTATCAGACCCGATTTTAGCGGCTGACTTGCTGTTGCCTGGTGGTCGCTTTTTTGACGAGTGATGTTATGAACAGAGTCGAATACGATACCGAAGGCGTGTTATTCAATATTCAACGCTACTCCCTGCATGATGGCCCCGGCATCCGCACGATCCCGTTTTTTAAAGGCTGTCCGCTGGCCTGTAAGTGGTGCAGCAACCCGGAATCACAGCGCCCGCAGCCCGAGTTAATCTATAAAAAAAGCGACTGTATCCGCTGCGGAAAATGCGTGGAGGTCTGTCAGCAGCAGGCGCTCTCTGCTGGCAATCCGTTCTTTATCGACCGCGAACGCTGTATTCAGTGCGGCAAATGCACCGCGGTCTGCCCGACTCAGGCGCTGGAAATGAAAGGCAAACGCATGACCGTCAGCGACGTGATACGTGAGCTGCAGAAAGAGGAAAACTTATTTCGGCGCTCCGGCGGCGGAATTACCCTCTCAGGCGGTGAGCCGCTGGCGCAGCCGGTGTTTGCGCGCGAGCTCCTGAAAGCCTGTAAAGCCAAAGGCTGGCACACGGCAATGGAAACGACGGGAATGACAAGCAAAGCGGTGATTGAGGACGTCTTTCCGTGGGTCGATCTGGCATTGACGGATATTAAGGCCGTTAACCCGACCATTCATCAACTTAATACGGGTGTGGATAACCGCACGATTCTGGAAAATCTGATTCGGATCTCCTTTATCACTCACGTTATTGTGCGCATCCCGGTGATTCCCGACGTTAACGACAGCCCGGAGGAGATTCGCAGCATTGCTGAATTTGCCCGCCTGATGTCCGGGGTGGACACCATTCATCTACTGCCTTATCACACCTTTGGCGAAAATAAATATACCCTGCTGGGCCGCATTTATCCCATGGGCGATGCCGGCTCACACTCAGAAGACAACATGGCCAGCCTGAAAAAAATCGTTGAATCGATGGGATTTCATTGCCATATCGGCGGCTAATCCCGACAACACAAAAAATGATTTCGCGCTCTTATCCCTTGTACCCCAATCGTTAAGAGATGGCATAGCGCATCGCTTAATACAGGAAAAAAACTATGAGTGACTCTCGTGAATCAGTAACCGGACAATGTATTGCAGAATTTCTTGGTACCGGATTGTTTATGTTTTTCGGCACCAGCGTGCTGTGTGCGGCAAAACTGGCTGGCGCCAGCTTCGGTCTTTGGGAAATCTGTATTGTATGGGGGCTGGGTATTGCGCTGGCGGTCTACCTGACGGCAGGGATCTCCGGCGCTCATCTTAACCCGGCGGTCACCATCGCCTTATGGATGTTCGCCCGCTTTGAGGCGAAGAAAGTGGCGCCTTATATCCTGGCGCAGATGGCCGGCGCATTTTGCGGCGCCGCCCTGACCTATCTGCTGTACCACAATCTGTTCGCCGACTATGAACAGGCCCACCAGATGGTGCGCGGCAGTCAGGACAGCCTGTATCTGGCCAGCATTTTTTCGACCTATCCGGCGGCAAGCATCAGCGTCTGGCTCGCGGCGCTGGTGGAAATTGTCATTACCTCGATGCTGATTGGCTTGATTATGGCGCTGACCGACGATGGCAACGGTGTGCCCAAAGGGCCGCTTGCACCGCTGCTGATCGGCCTGCTGGTGGCAGTCATCGGTGCGGCGACCGCCCCGCTAACCGGATTTGCCATGAACCCGGCTCGTGATTTTGGTCCAAAACTGTTTACGTTTCTGAACGGCTGGGGCTCCGTCGCCATGACCGGAGGCAGAGAGATTCCCTACTTCCTCGTGCCTTTGATTGCGCCGGTCATCGGCGGAATCCTGGGCGCGGCTATCTACCGCTACGGTATCGGGCGCCATCTCCCCGCCGCCAAACCCGCCGCGGAGACGGCGAGTCATCCGCTGTCCTGATTGACCCAACGTATCCGCACTCCGCCAGCGCAACACACGGCGGCGGAGTGCGCCGCAAACGCCCCTTTTCGGCTCGTGTCACCAGCGGTCCCTCCCCCAGTCAACCCCATCCGATTCTTAGCTGCGTATCCGGGCAGAGCCCGGTTGCTCTGCCACCTCTCACCGCCGTTTCCTGACGCGCAGCAACAAAAAAGCCACCCGCAGGTGGCTTAGCTGCAACGACAGCGGCTAGCGCCGGGTGTTCTTCGCCCGGGTTCGCGCCGTTTTTTTCTCCTCCTGAATGGCCTGAACCGTCGGCTCATTCTGAGGCTCAGCCTCTTCGCGCACCGGCTCGACCGGCGCCGGGTCGCGCTCCGCCGCCGGCGATTCCGGCGATGCAACGCCCGGGCTCTCTTCGAACGCCAGACAGGAAGCGGTCTGCGCGGGAGACGTAATATTGACCACCGCTATCGTCGCGTCAGGGATCTCCGCTGCGGCAGGAAGGCATTCGGCGGCAGGCGCTACCGGTTCAGGAGGCGTGCCGTACGTTTGTGATGAGGCAATCAGACTATCAATGCCGGTTGCGGTACGCGCAATGACTTTCCAGGCATAGACCTGCCCGACCCGGCTCGCGGCGGCCACCCCGGCGGAGACGGCGGCGTTCATGGCGCCAACCTCACCGGTTAATTTGATGGTCACCAGCCCGCCGCCCTTGGTTAGCTCATATCCAACCAGTTCGACATTCGCCGATTTTATTGCGGCATCAGCGGCCTCTACCGCCACCGTTAAGCCAACGGTTTCAATTAAGCCTAAGCTCTGCCCGGACATATCTCTCTCCTGTTATTTTTCATGCAAGGGGGCACACACCGACGCGCACAGCTGACCGGCGGCATCGTCACGCAACCGCGGCGCCTTATCAGTGCGTTCCCAGGGGAAGACTTCCCGACCAAAATGGCCGTAGCAGGCCGTCTGGCGATAGCGCGGCGCCAGCAAATCAAGCTGGCGGATAATGCCATAAACGCTGAGGTCAAAATGACGGTCGACCAGCTGCGTCAGCTGGTGCGCCGACAGACGGGAAGTCCCAAAGGTATTGATGGCAACCGAAACCGGTCGGGAAAGGCCGATGGCCCAGGCCAGCTGAACTTCGCATCGCGTCGCGAGCCCCGCGGCAACAATATTTTTCGCCACGTAGCGCGCGGCATAGGCCGCCGAACGATCGACCTTCGAAGGATCTTTCCCGGAAAACGCTCCACCGCCGTGGCGCGCGGCGCCGCCATAGGTATCGACAATGATTTTGCGCCCGGTCAGGCCGCAATCCGCAGCGGGCCCACCGTTGATAAACGGCCCCGCAGGATTAATCAGCAGCCGGGTGGCGGGGGTCAGCCAGCGTGCCGGAATAACCGGTTTAATTATCTCTTCCATCACCGCTTCACGCAGCGTCGCCAGCGGAAAGTCGGCGCGATGTTGCGTGGAGACCACGATGGTGTCGGCATGATCGATCCGTCCGTCGCCATAACGCAGCGTCACCTGGCTCTTGGCATCCGGTAATAACCCATCCAGCTGGCGCGTTTTACGCAGCTGCGCCTGGCGCGCCATCAGCCGGTGGGCGTAGAGAATGGGAGCAGGCATGAGCTGCGGCGTTTCATCGCACGCATAGCCGAAGGTTATTCCCTGATCGCCGGCCCCCAACGAGGCCGGGTCGCGGGCGCGGATGCCGCGAGCGATATCGTCAGATTGCCTGCCCAGCATGCTGATGACCGCACAGGTTGCGGCATCAAAACCTTTCGACGAATGGTCGTAGCCGACAGATTTCACCGTCGCCCGCACAATCTGCTCAAGGTCGATACTGGCATCGGTCGATATTTCCCCGGCCACAATCACCGCCCCGGTTTTTACCAGGCATTCGCAGGCCACTTTGGCCCACGGATCTTTGAGTAAACAGGCATCGAGAATGGCGTCAGAAATCTGGTCCGCCATCTTATCCGGATGCCCTTCGGCAACGGATTCAGAAGTAAAGAGGTATTCATCCACGGCAGGGCCACTGTATAAAGAATCGTGTCCCATCTTAGCGGCGCGCGATGCGGCGACGAGTAAACAATCTTGCCGGGATAGCGGACTTTCTTGCGCTTACGCCGGAGTAAGCGCAAGAAAGACCGGGTGACGATCAGCCCGCCTCGGGCGAGGCGAGGCGGCGATAATCGGATGGCGCAATGCCGGTCTCTTTCTTGAAGATCCGACAAAAATAGTTCGCATCCTGCCAGGAGAGTTCCAGCGCAATGGTATTCACTTTTAGATCGCTGTATTGCAAAAGAGACCTGGCGATATTGATTTTTCGGCTGGTAATGTAACTGGAGAATCCGCTGCCGGTACTCTTTTTAAACGCCCGACTCAGATAGCACGGACTGACGAAAGCCTCCGCGGCGATATCATCCAGCGTCATGTTGTTAAGCAGGTTTTTTTCAATATGGAAACGGGCTCTGGCGACAAAATCCATGCTGCCGCTGGCGCTTTTAAACAGCTGCTCAAAGATAGCGTGGCTGAGATTGAACAACCCCACCATCACCGGCCAGTAGCGGCCGACGCCCAGACCGTGCTGATGAATGCTGTGGATCAGATCGGTAATTTTTTGCCGACACGGGATATACTTATCGCTGAGCCCGGCAAGATGCTGCAGGAGCAATTCCAGCACGTCGGTCAACCTCTTCGCCCCATCGTTATCAGACATGGGTTGCGCGCAGGCCGCATCAAGAATACCGAACAACCAGGTGTGCCAGCCGGGATAATCACAGCCGCCCATCAGATCGCTTATCGTCTGCCGCTGCTCCCGCGTCGCGACGGCCCCCTGTTCATCCACCAGCAAGGTTTTGCGGATCGTATCGCTGAGAATACTCTGCTTAACCGGTTTTAGCAGATAGTCATCCACTTTCAGGCTCAGCATATGACGCACAATGTCAAAGTCATCGTTTGCCGTGGTGACGATCACTTTGGTTTGTGTATTTTTCGACTTGAGATACTGACCTGCCCCCACGATTAGATACAACACTCAGTTAGTAACGTCGGAATCTTCATTCTCAGAATGACCCTTTCTCCAGCCCGCTGCAAATTCAGACGGTGTCTGAT